>NZ_JANRHH010000035.1 GCF_030433435.1 Polycladomyces subterraneus | reverse complement strand
CAAACATTGCGGATACACCATCCACGCTGATCTGAATGGGGCGATCAACATCGCCAAAGCCATTTCAGGGTTAGTAGCCTAGCACACTGGTAACAGGTGTGCCGCCCATCCGGGTACGTGCTAACCGGGTGGGATGGGCTGATGACACAGCCCTAGCTTGAGGGTTGCCCGAAACAGAAATGGACTGAGGGCGTTAACCACTCAAGAATCCCACGGCTTTAGCCGTGTGGAGTGTCAATCCAAGTATGATGCAAAAAACGCGCTGTCTCATCCAACGCTTGGTCCAGGTAAGGGGTTGTGCCGCGGAACGGGTGGACACAACCAAAAGTGTGATCCGCTCCTTCGATGATGACCAACCGGGCGTTGGCGGCGGCGCTTGAAAGTTGCTTGGCCGCGGCGAGCGGTACGGAGCGGTCGTCACTCCCGTGCAGGATCAGCAGGGGGCGTTCGAAAGACGGGAGGCGGTTCAGGATATCGAACCGCTCACGGTTGCGTTCCAAATCGTCCAACACCTCGCGGTAAATCGGCATCGCTTGTCCGGTGCGGGCGTTGAGGATGGTGGCAACGCCTTTTTCACGGATTTCCCGTTTCAGCTCATCGGAGAACAGGTCGACACGGGCAATGCTGTTCCACAACACGACAGCCCCGATCTCCGGGTGATCCATCGCGAAGATCAGGCTGTTCCCTCCGCCACGACTGTGCCCGACCAGGGCGATTTTATCGATGTCCATTGCCTCGTGCAAAGGCACATCTCCCTTTAACAGCCGATCCAGGAGGTATGCTAAGTCCTCCTGTTCGCGGGAATACGTATTACGGGCGAACTTGTCCAGTTCGTCGAATTCTTCCAGGCTTTCACCTACCCCGTTCATGGAGAAGTTGAAGGTGATGACAGCAAAGCCCTGGTCGGCCATTACTTTGGCGGCATGTGGGAAAAAGCCCCAGTTTTTGAATCCCTTAAAACCGTGGCACAAAATGACGACCGGGAGCGGCGACTTGGTCGTCGCGGCATAAACGTCTCCGCGGATGATGCGATTTTCTTTTCCCAAATCCCATGTGAAGGTTCGATGTTCCATATATGGCGGCGCAAATGGTACAGTCGCGCCTGCACCCTCCTTTCCGTGAATGCCTTCCTAGGACGTGTCTCATCAATCTGTTACTGGGCACATGTCAGGCGAGCGACTTACCAAGTCCCGGCAGAGCAAAGACTCGGAAAGCACAGGAATTAAATCGCGGGCAAATTTCTCTAAGCAAAGCGTACTTTGCTCGCGTTCTGAGCTCACCTAGTCGGAGCGCCCATGATCCACTTCCTTGCAGGGCGCAGGTGAGAGTAAGCAGGGAAAGCAATGTGGACAGTGTTTGCCAGACACGCCCTAACAAACTTGATTTCGCATCCAAACCGTCCATTTCCTCCTTCCCGCGACGCCTGCCGTCCAAACTAGGGGGATGGTCAGAAGACTGACAAAGTGTTAAAATTCGGGTAGTGATTTGCAAAGCGACAAGTGAATAGGCGAAAAGGTCTTTCATCCGCAACCGGTATGGATGAGCGGATGAAGGTGAAAAGGGAAGACCGGTGCAAATCCGGCGCGGTCCCGCCACTGTGAGTGGGGAGCGCGGTCGCACGATGCCACTGTCCGCGAAAGGATGGGAAGGCGCGGCCGAATGCGGTGATCCACGAGCCAGGAGACCTGCCTTTTCGCAGTCACTTGCGATTCTCCTTCGGGGTGTGAGGAGGAGCGCAACACTCGCGTGCGCGTTTTCCAGCATGCGGTATGCGCGAGAGGATTTCCCTGACCTCGATGGAGGTGGGGTTTTTTTATGTTGGTGAAGGGAAGGAGAGAGACTGGATGAAGAAGTGGTATGGTTGGTTGTTGACGTTGTTGTTGGTCATGACGATGGGGTTGGCTGGTTGCTCTCAGGCGCCTCAACCGCACGCGAATCACGGCGGAAAACAGGGTGCTTACCCGGTTACCCTCAAGGATGCATCCGGACAGAGCGTAACGATCAAGCGGGAGCCCCAGCGCATCGTTTCACTGATCCCCAGCACCACGGAAATCGCGTTTGCATTGGGTCTGGACAAGAAGATCGTCGGTGTTTCCTCATTGGACAATTATCCGGCGGAAGCGGCGAAGAAGGAAAAAGTGGGTGACATGAAGATCAATGTGGAAAAGGTGGTGTCGCTGAAGCCCGATCTGGTGCTGGCCAACCCGATGAACGGTCAAGATACGATCGGCCAATTGCGGAAACTGGGATTGACGGTGCTGGTGGTGGACGGACAAAGCCTCAAAGGTGTAGAAGATTCGATTCTCTTGGTGGGCAAAGCGACAGGGGCCGTGGACAAGGCGCGTCAGGTAGTCGCCAAGATGGAACAGGAGAAAAACGAAGTAACGAAAAAAGTGGCTTCCATCCCGGCTGACAAGCGGGTCAAAGTGTGGATTGAGTTGGACCCGACACTGTTTACCGCCGGTTCGGGCACCTTTATGGACGAGCTGATTCGTCTGGCCGGAGGGAACAACGTGGCCGCGAGCCAAAAAGGATGGCCTCAAGTGTCGGCAGAGCAGGTGGTCAAGTGGAATCCGGACGTGATCATCGCCACCTATGACACCGGCGGCAATAAAGTGGCATCGCAAATCGCCTCCCGCTCCGGATGGGCTGGGATCAACGCCGTGAAACAAAAACGGATCGTCACAGTCAACCCGGATTTGGTCAACCGGCCCGGACCGAGGGTGACGCAAGGATTGAAACA
This sequence comes from Polycladomyces subterraneus, assembly GCF_030433435.1. Taxonomy (NCBI): domain Bacteria; kingdom Bacillati; phylum Bacillota; class Bacilli; order Caryophanales; family Thermoactinomycetaceae; genus Polycladomyces; species Polycladomyces subterraneus. The sequence continues at coordinate 126,498 of NZ_JANRHH010000035.1, read as the reverse complement.
GATCGCGCAAGCGTTGTATCCGCAAGTGTTTGGTGCGAAGCAGTAAGGGAAGCATGATGCGGAGCAAGAAAGCGTGTTGGTTAGCGGGTTTGGCAGGACTGCTGATTTTGACGGTGGCCGTAGCTGTGTCCGTAGGCAGTACGCCGATCCCGCTGACAGATGTATGGCGGATTCTGGGTCGGGTGTTGCCTGGAGTTGGTTCGATGATTCAGCCACCGGGTGACCCGTCTGTCGAGACGATCGTGCGATCCATTCGGTTGCCGCGGGTTTTGCTGTCCGTACTGGTCGGGGCATCGCTCGCCATGGCGGGTGTTGTCTATCAGGCGTTGTTGCGTAACCCGTTGGCCGATCCGTACATTCTCGGTGTCTCGTCCGGAGCAGCCCTCGGAGCGGTCATTGCGCTGTTGACCGGATGGGGGGCAGCCTGGCTGGGTGGTTGGAACGTACCCGCATTCGCATTTATCTTCGCAATGTTGGCATTGCTGGCCGTATTGCAATTGGCCAGGGTCGGTTCACAGATGCGGCCGGAGACGCTCATCCTGTCCGGTGTGGTCGTACAGGCGTTTTTCGGTGCGGTACTGACGTTTTGCATCGCGTTGTCCGAAGAGCAGCTGCAACAGATCCAGAGCTGGCTGATGGGCAGTTTCGCACTGCGGGAATGGGAACACGTCGCCGTGGTGGTTCCGTTTCTGGCTATCGGTATCGTGGTGTGCTGGTGGTTTAGCCGGGAGTTGAACCTGTTTGCGTTGGGTGATCGGGCAGCGGGGCATCTCGGCGTGTCGGTCGGGATGGTGCGCGGACTGTTGTTGGTGACGGCATCACTGGTCACCGCCGCAGCCGTGTCCGTATCGGGAACGATCGGGTTTGTCGGGTTGGTTGTTCCACATGTGATGCGCATATTGTGCGGTCCCGATCATCGTTGGCTGATTCCGTTGTCCCTGTTGGCAGGTGGGGTCTTTCTGACGGGAGCTGATCTGTTGGCCCGGGTGGTGTTGGCGCCTCGTGAATTGCCGATTGGGGTGGTGACTGCGTTTGTCGGTGCACCGTTTTTCGCATGGTTGTTGAGAAACCATCTCCGTTCCCGCAGAGGGGAGGGATCGTCATGTTAGCAGCACGAAAGGTGGGCAAACACTACGGCGAACGCAGCGTGCTGTCCGAAGTAAGCTTGAATGTAGGCCCTGGTGAGATGGTGGGCATCATCGGGCCCAATGGCTCAGGCAAAACCACGTTACTCCGGCTGTTGTCCGGTGAGGAACGCCCCGATACGGGTACAGTGATGTGGGAAGACCGTCCGCTTGCAGATTGGCCGGTCAAGGAACGGGCGCGCCGAATCGCTCTGCTCCCCCAGGAAGGGTTACCCCCGCTTGATTTCACCGTGGAAGAAGTGGTGATGATGGGCCGTCACCCTCACCAGGGTTGGTGGCCGTGGATGACGGAACAGGATCGTGCACTGGTAGAGGAAATATTGGCCGATACGGAATTGCTGTCGCACCGGTGGCGACCCGTCGCAGTATTGAGCGGTGGCGAGCGACAACGGGTGGCGATTGCGCAGGCGATGGCGCAACAGCCCCAGTTGTTGTTGCTGGATGAGCCCACAACCTATCTGGATGTACGGCATCAGTTGAGCTTGCTCGACCGGATCGTGCGGTGGAAACGGAAAGATGGGTTGTCCGTCGTCATTGTGTTACATGATTTGAATTTGGCGGCGCAATTCTGTGACCGGTTGTTGTTGCTGAAAAATGGTCGGGTGATTCGGGAAGGGACACCGGAACAGGTGATCCAGGCGTCAGTGATCCGCGATGCGTACGGCATCGATCCGGTGATGGTACGCCATCCGTCTGCCGGCGTGCCGCAGGTATTGCTGTAGTCGAAGGAGAAAGGATCTGTGACCACGTCTTGCGGACAGCCGATTTCTGTGTCCCTTCCATTGGGCATGTCTGGTAAGTCCATGGGAACCCTTTTCCCGACTCGTTTCCATGTCTGAATGGGAACCGTTTCGGTATCCGCTTCATGAAGGAGTGAAAATGATGCGCATTTATACCCGTACCGGGGATGAAGGAAAAACCGGTGTCATTGGCGGACGGGTGGACAAGGACGATATCCGCGTCGAAGCGTACGGTACGATTGATGAGTTGAATGCGTTTGTCGGTGAGGCGATCGCCCGGATGAACCCGGAGAAACACGCGGACATGATCCGCGATTTGACCGAGATTCAGCACGAACTGTTCGATGCCGGTGGTGATTTGGCGCAGGTGGGGAAAAAGCGGCAGTATAAAGTGACTGCCGACATGGTGAACCGTTTGGAGGAATGGATTGACCGCTACATGGCGGAAGCGCCCGAAATTCAACGGTTTATCCTGCCTGGTGGATCTCCCGTTTCCGCAGCGCTTCATCTGTGCCGCGTGCTGTCTCGTCGAGCCGAGCGCCGTGTGGTGACACTGTGCCGCGAGCAGGATACCAACGACGAGGTACGCCGTTATTTGAACCGCCTTTCCGACTTTTTCTTCGCCATCGCCCGTGCGGCCAATGTGAGAGACGGTGTGTCCGATGTGGAGTACAAACGGGGCGGACAAGTGTTTCGATAAGGGTGAAGCGGTGTTCGGCCATACAAGGGGTAGGTTTGCCGGATTCGCGCTCTAAGGTTGCTAGGGCGTGTTTGGGCATTCCGAAGGAGTAACGTTTTCTCAGGCGAACGAAGACCTAAGCCCTGACTGAGCGAAGATTCGGGAAGCGCAGGATGGAAATCGCGGGTAATTTCCTCAAAGTGAAGGGTACTTTGCCCGCGTCGTCGCGACGGTCACCATCTGCTACCCTGCAGGGCGAGGTGGAGCGAGCCGGGAAAGCAATGTGGACAGGATTCGCCGACATACCCTCGAAGGAAGGGATCGAACACGCCCGGCTCCGCCAAGTTGGGTATACTGGTAACGGACAAACTGTGGGGAGGGTTTCAGATGGCGAAGTTGAAAATGTACTGGTATCCCCGTTGCGGCACCTGTCGCAAAGCCAAAAAGTTTTTGGAGGAACGGGGAGTTCCGTTTGAAGAGCAGCATATCGTCGAGAATCCGCCCAGCCGTGCGGAGCTGGAAGAGCTTATCCGCAAAAGCGGCCTGCCCGTGCAAAAGTTTTTCAATACGAGCGGACAAAAATACCGGGAGCTCAATCTGAAAGAAAAGTTGAAGACGATGAGCGATGAAGAAAAGCTGGATTTGCTCGCCAGTGACGGCATGTTGATCAAACGGCCGATCGTCACCGACGGCGAACGGGTTACGGTGGGCTTCAAAGAAGAGCAGTTTGAGGAACATTGGGTAAGTTGAGTGTTTCCGCCGCCTGAAGAGGGCGGCGGTTTCTTTCTCACTCGATTTTGCGTGCCACCTTCACATTGACCGCGTGTCGGTGCGGAATGCCGCTGGATGGACAGCGATTTCTCCTTGATGATCAGGTGTCCTTTTTATCGCGTGGTCTCGCCACCCAAACGTGCAACATAGGTGTCAACGACCGGAATTGAACGTTATATCCCCGTGATATCCACCATTGACACAGCCATTCCAAGCGAACATAGTATTCGGACGCTATCTCCCTCAGCACGTCCGTTCTGCCCGCCTGGCGGATCGTCTCTTTCCAGGCGTGAAACGTCTCGTCGCTCGCAATCATCCAATCGACCATCCCGATCCTTCCACCGGGACGCAAAACCCGGTACATCTCCTCCAGTGCCAGCGGTTTTTGTTCCTCGCGCAAATGATGAAAAGCAAAGCTGGTGACGACAAAGTCGAAAGCGTTATCGGGGAAGGGGATGGCCAAAAAATTGCCCAGTTTGGTCGTCATTTCGGGAAATTTCTCCCGGCAGCGTCGTAACATCTCCGCCGACTGATCCACGGCGGCCATCCAGATTCCGTTTGTCAGAAACCGTCCGGCCAGATTGCCCGTTCCCGTCCCCAGGTCTAATCCGCTTTCTTCCGGACGGGCGTCAATCCATTCGGTCAGCATTTGCAAGGCGTTGTCGTACTCTGCATACAGATCCAGCGGATCATTTCTTTTCACGCGCTGGTCAAACGTATCCGCCTGACGATCGAACGCCCATCGGTCTTGCCACTTTAACCGCCATTGTTCCCGCTCTTGCCAATGGCGTGTGAGATGGTACCAATCATCCCAGGAAGGGGCGCGGTTTTGTTCCCCGTTTTGAATCATCTGCTCGATGATCTCCAATTGATGCTTGAGTCGAACCCACTCGGTGAATGTGGCGGCCCGTTGCAGTTCCAGATAGCGGGTGACGACATGTTCGTGACCGCGGTCCACCTCCGCCAGCACTTTTTTGATCTCACTGACCGGCATGCCGATGCGGCGCAACGTGACGATCGTTTGCAGACGCCATGCTTCCTCCTCGGTAAAGGTCCGATATTGGTTGTCCGGTTCTTTGGGTGGTGTGATCAGCCCTTTTTCTTCGTAATAGCGGATGGTGCGCGGCGTGATGCCCAGTCGTTCCGCCATCTCCTTGATCTGCATCCTTCTCACAGGAGATCCCTCCCGTTTACATCATAAAGGTTGACGCCGCGTAAAGGTAAAGAGAGGTATGTACCGTCGGTTTCCGGTCAAAATGAAAAGGGAAATGGCTAAAAAAGGATGGATCATTGATGGTAAAAATGGTCGCAGATTACGTAGTGTCGCAATTGGCCGAATGGGGAGTGCAACGGGTGTACGGCGTGTTGGGGGATGCCAATCTTGCGTTGCTGGATGCGTTGTCCCGCCAGCCAAAGGTGCAGTACATCGCGTGCCGGACCGAAACGGCGGCGGCGTTGATGGCATCGGCGGAAGCCAAATTAACGGGAAACCTGGGAGTCTGTACTGCCACCAGCGGTCCCGGTGCCGCCCTTTTGCTCGCGGGGTTGGGTGATGCCGCATTGGACCAGGTCCCCTTGTTAGCCGTCACCGGTCAAGTGCCGCGAGAGAGACTGGGGACGGGGGCAAAACAGGATCTGGATCAGCAATTATTGTTTCAGGCTGTCGCGTCCTATTCTGCGCTGGTGGCGGAGGCTCGTGGATTGCCGCTGCAATTGCATTTGGCGTTGCGGACGGCGGTGGAACAGGGAGGGGTGGGCCATTTGTCCGTTCCGAAAGATGTATGGAGCATACCGGTTTCCGACCCTGTTTTTCCCCTCCCCCCGGCCAAATGGAAACCGGAGATTTCCGCAAGGGATGTGAGGACGGCGGCGGAGTGGCTCAATCAGTCCCGACGCCCCGTTTTGCTGGTCGGACGCGGAGGAGAACGGGCAGGTCAACAGATTGCGGCGATGGCAGAACAGCTGGATGCACCGGTGATTGCCACCATGCCGGCACGACCGGTGATTCCCAACGACCATCCCTTGTTTGTGGGGGGATTGGGGCAGGCGGGCAGCGAACCATCCACGGTGTTGCTCAATGAAGCGGATGTCTGTCTCGTATTGGGAGCGACTTGGTGGCCGAAAACGGAAATACCTCGGCATATCCCCATCATCCAGGTCGATGCCGATCCCCGTGCCATTGGACGGGTCGTACCGGTTACCGTAGGGATTGCAGGTAAGGTGGAAGCGGTGGTGCCTGCCCTGTCTGGTCAGTTGCAACAGTGGGACCGCTCCGAATGGCGCGCACGGGTGCATCAGCTGCGGGAGGATTGGGAGCGTCGGTTGGCCGATGAGGTGAGCCAAAGCGGGGTGCCCATCGCCCCCCAGCGCGTGATTCACGCTTTGTCCCGCTGTGTCGCAGAGGACGCGGTGATAGCGGTGGATACGGGGGACCACACGTTGTGGTTCAACCGCATTTTTCAAAGTCGACGGCAGGAGATTCTGATCTCGGGACGATGGCGGACGCTGGGATTTGCCCTGCCTGCGGCTATGGCCGCCAAGTTGTTCTACCCGGACCGACAGGTGGTGGCGTTGGCGGGTGACGGCGGGGTGATGACGACGATTGCCGATTTGGTGACAGCGACCCATTATGGGTTGGACATCACGCTGGTGGTGATGAACAACGGATCGTATGCCATGGAGAAAAATCGGATGCAACTGGCCGGATTCAGCACCATGGGCAGTGAGACGGTCAATCCGGATTTCTCCGCTCTGGCAGTCGCATGCGGAGGAGAAGGGTTCGTTGTCGAGCAGCCGGAAGACCTGGAGCCGGTGTTACAGCGGGCGTTGGCTAGACCGGTGCCCACTATCGTGGACGTGCGCTGTTCGGATGTGATGGTGCCCCATACCACATTTTGAAAGGGAGGATGTGTCATGTGCGGACGTTTCACGCTGACCGCAGGATTGGGGGATATCATACGGCGGTTTCTAATCGCAGAAGCGGAACAGGTGGAACATGAGCCCCATTACAACATCGCACCCACCCAGCGTGTCCCGGTAGTGGTCGGGTTACCGGGAGGTGAAAGGAGGTTGATGATGTTTCGTTGGGGATTGATTCCACATTGGGCGCGTACGCCGTCGATCGGGCAGCGGATGATCAATGCCAGAAGGGAAACCCTGCTGGAAAAACCGGCGTTTCGCTCCCTGGTACCTCGCCGCAGATGTATCATTCCCGCAGACGGGTACTATGAATGGAAAGTGTTGCCGGACAAACGGAAACAACCGTACCGGATTGTGCCGGAAGACGGGTTGGCGGGTTTGGCCGGGCTGTGGGACCGATGGGTGTCGCCGGAAGGGGAGACGGTCGATTCGTTCACCATCATTACGACAGAAGCGGTCGGGCCGGTGGCGTCTATCCACGACCGCATGCCGGTGATCCTGCAACCGGATGCGGAGTCAATGTGGCTTGATGCTGATCTGCGCGACCCGGTCGCCGCTGTGGAGATGCTGGTTCCGCGTGCGGACACATTGTCGTTTTATCCCGTCTCCACGGTGGTCAACTCGCCACGGAATGATGTGCCGCAATGTATTGAGCCTGTGGAGGGGGATTGACAACCTGATCACAGGAGTCAATTGACCCGTAAAAACTTGCGAAAAGGTTCAACTCCTTCCTTCACAAACCGGCGACCCACGGTTTCAGCAACTCGTCATAAGCCGTTTGTGCACCAATCAAGATCAGCGTCAAGCCAATCAGGGCCAGGATCCAGGCTCTTCGTGATTCAAACAAGCAGGAAAGAGCCATAAAAAAGGAAAAGAACAAGGACTTTGAAACCGGATGGTCATGTTCTCCCGACAACCATCGGATGACCAGTTGAAACGCTACCAAACCCAAAAACATGGAAACCGCCTTCTTCACCCGTTCACGGAACGGTTCGCTCGGAAACGGGTCGACAGGATTTCGGTAGCCCGGTGTTCGGGAGAAATCCAGCTCCTCTCCTCTTTTCACCACCTGATCCTCCACAACTAACGCGTATCGGGTTCTGTGGTTGGCAAAATCCTGTTTGACCATAAGGCGTGCTTCCAAGTTTCCGAGTGGCAACGCTATCTCTTTGTTTCTCCACCACGAAAACTTTCCGACTTGATGGCCGTTCACCCATACGGTGTGCGTCCATCGCCAGTTCTCCTGGCGGACCTCCACCCGTTGCGTTCGCCCTTCCCGGTCCGCAAACACCCACATCCGTGTTTTCAGGTCGGAGCACATCGCATAGAGAGGAGACAGGCTTTCCCCGTTGTCTGCATCTTTACCGTCCAAATAGAGGCGGAAAACCGGTCCCTCCGGCAAGCTTTCCAATAGTACCCCGTTGTCTGCCTTGTTCAGCGGAAGCGGAAACCAGATCAAGCCGCTGTCATTTTTGAGGGAATTCACAAGCGCATGCAACATCGTATGCTTGTGTACTTCCCGCCCGTTCAACAGGATCCGGATGCGTTGCCCCTCCGCTTGCACCGTCACCTCATGCGACTTTCCTTCCTGTGTTACTATCCAGGTCTGGTGACAACTGTTGGTTCTCCCGTTTTCCACAGTCTCCCCCCACAAATCCGGAACAGATTGTCCCGTCGTCGCGGATACGCCCTCCACCAACAGGTCAAGGAGGAGATGACCTTTTTCTTTCATTCCGACACGGATTTCACACGAAGTCTCCTCAATCCGGAAGGGGATGCGAACGGATTCCATCTTCCATGCAGAGCCTGTTTCCGTCACCGGTTTTCCGTTTACTTGCACACGCATCCGCCGGGTCAGTGGATGGATCAGCTCCACGCGATGAAGTTTTCCGTTCAAATTGACCTCCCATACCCGTAAGTCACAACGATCCACCGGCATGAGCGTGAACGGCTCCATTTCTTCCCCTGTATCCTGGGAAACACCATCGATGGACAAATCATACAAGCTTTCATATTCCGACAAACGCCGGATGTGTACGCCGACGACATGCCGGCCCAAACAGAACAGATGGTCGCTGTGGCGGTCGATGACGAAAGACTTTTCCATCATCCGGTCATCTAGCAGGATTTCAATCTGCATGCCGTTCTGGTGACGCAGGTAGACCTCGTGCTCCCCATCATCAAGCCGAATCTTCCAGACTTTCTCGATCTCGCTCACTGGTGTGGCTTTTCGCTCTTTCACCGGTTGGCCGTTTGCCACCGATATCCCGTCCACGCTGAGATCGGTAAGAAAAGAGCCTTTCCCGTTTTCCCGCCGGAAATGTACTATGACGCGGTGCCTGCCGAGCCGCAGGACGTGATGGTGCTCCGGAGCATCAAATAGAATCGTCCAAGATTCCATCGCTTTGCCGTCCACCCAAATCGACCCGGCACTTCGGCTCCACTCCGCCTCGATCGCTGTCTCCCGACCATCCAAGCGAATCGACCATTTTTTTGTCTTTTTCTTCCGTCCCATTCTCCTGTTTCCCCCGATGATGAAGGTGGATATTATTCTGTCGATTACCAAAATTATTTCTTAAAAATGCTGACCCAACTTCGTCTTTCAAAGCTTGAGAGGGTACAAACGGAACCGTCCAACGCTCATCGCCTGCCAGACTTCTCGTTTCTTCGGATGAAGTCACCCATTACAAAAGGCACTCTTACCTCAATCCAGAGGGGTACGCCGATCCTCATTACTCTCCAGTCGCCGAAAGAAATCATTCACTGCCACCATGATTAAAACATAGCTGACAGACGCCGGACAGATTACTGAAAGCGGCAATTCCACTTCCATCCCGTTCAACCAGGTGCCCACCGTCAGCAAGCCTCCCACCACCGCCACTTCCACGCCATGAAAGAGGAGCCGCCGTTTGATATCCCGGTTGAAACGGGTTCGCCTTTCCTCTATAAGTTGAAAGAAACTCACAACGAGTATCATTGTCCAGAAGTCCGTGTGTCCCCAAACCGCACCATGGCCCAACACAACGCTCCAACCCCAAAGAATCATCCACAGTAATCCCGCTTCCAACGCTGAAAGCGCCAACAAAAATCCGAAGACTAGGCATAACAACACGACTTCCACAGCCTTGCCGACAGCGCGTTGGAACCAGCGTTTCACAATTTTCTGTTTCTCCTTTCAAATCCCCCGAAATTCATCGGGGGATTGCCGTCACTCTTCCCACACGCGCACTTCTTTCATTCGGTCACCGGGCTTCATGTTTTTGACCGTATCCAATCCTTCGATCACTTGCCCAAACACGGTGTGGACGCCGTCCAGATGAGGCTGGGCTTCGTGGCAGATGAAAAACTGGCTCCCGCCGGTGTCTTTGCCGGCATGCGCCATGGAGACGGCACCAGGAATGTGTTTGTGAGGATTGCCTTCCGTTTCGCACTTGATGGTGTAGCCCGGTCCGCCCATGCCGTTTCCATACGGACAGCCCCCTTGGCTGACGAAGCCGGGGATTACGCGATGAAACGTCAATCCGTCGTAGAATCCCTCGTTGGCCAGTTTTTCGAAGTTGGCGACGGTTCCCGGTGCGGCTTCCGGGAAAAATTCGATAAGGATTTTCTCGCCGCTTTCCATCGTGATGCTGCCTTTTTTGGCCATGTGTTCACACTCCTCTCGTCACTGATTGTATCACACTCATCACGAAGCAATGGTCAGTTTTTCATATCCATTCAGAAAGACCGTTTTCACAGGCCGGGCTTCCTGAATCTGAATCTGTTCCTTCCTGTTCCAATGAGAGAGGAGCGCCTGCATCGCGATTTGTGCTTCCATTCTCGCCAGTGGTGCCCCCAGACAAAAATGAATCCCTTTGCCAAACGCGAGGTGAGGGTTGGGTTTGCGGTTCGCTATGAAACGGTCGGGACGGTCGAATACCTGTTCATCACGGTTGGCGGAAGCGATCCACGCCACCACCGTTTCTCCAGCATGGAGGGTCTCCCCACCCAGACGGACATCGTGGGCGGCGGTACGTGTCACAAACCGAACAGGAGAATGATATCGCAACACCTCTTCGATAAACAGCGGGATATGCCCGTGATCTTTCTGCACAAGGCGGTATGTTTCAGGATCTTCGGCCAGAGAGAAGACGGCATTGCCGATCAGGTTGGTAGTCGTAATATGTCCCGCCAGCAACAGCAAGAAACAGAAACTGAGAATTTCTTCTTCCGAAATCTGTCCATGGGAATGGGAGTCAACCAACAAGGAGATCAGATCGTTTTGCGGACGTTGTTTTCGTTCGTGAACGATATCCCGGAAATATTGCTTCATATCCATCTGCACACTTCGAATACGCTTTCGTTCGTCCGGTTTGGTTTCATCGGCAAAACGGATGTTGGTAGGATCGTTTTCCATGGTGAACAATCGATCTACCCACTGACGGAACATCGGTTGATCTTTCGAAGGAACGCCCATCATGTCCGCGATGACCGTCACCGGGAGCGGGTAGGCGAAATGATTGATCAAGTCGAAATCGGGCGGGGTTTGCAATAGGAGATCCTTGGCAATGGTACGGATACGTGGTTCCCATTCTCGTAGAAATGCAGGTGAGAAGGATCGACTGACGATGGAGCGTAATAGGGTGTGCTGTGGTGGGTCCAGGGAGAGGATGCTGTCATGGAAGACGGGCTCTTCCTTTTGGCGACGCCGGTTTTGCGAGGAAAAGGTGTGATGATCGCTCAGAACCCGGTTCACGTCTTCGTAACGAAAGACTTCCCAATACTGGTGTTCACGATTGTAGTGAAGAGGCGATTCTTTCCGCATGCGGGTCCACCAAACTTCCAGCTTTCCTGCAAAACGTGTGGTCATAGACCAATCCCCTTTCCGGTTGATCGCAGTGATCGGATGTAATTATATATTGGATAGGGGTTATTTTCAATAAATATTCTCAAATTTGACTATATTTAGCTATTTGTCAGTGTTCATTTATTATTTATAGTGTATTTTTATATTATTGATGGGAAGGTGGTTCGGATTCGATCATGGTGACCCTCAAGAACCTCGAAGAGGATCAATATAAATGGCAAGTCGGCTTTCTGTCCCAAGTGGTGGAACTAAAAGAAGAAGATGATAGGTTGATTAGGAAATGGTGATAACGAATGCCGGTACACCCGAGGTAGACTAGGGCATGTCTAGGCGATCGAAGACCTAAGTCAGAGTTATCGATTCAGGTGTGCGGGAGGAAGAACGGGCAATTTTCTCTAAGTGAAGCACATTGCCCGTCCTGCGCTCCCCGGTTCGGAGCGGTTTTGCTCTGCTTCCTTTTCAGGGCACAGGTGGAGCGTTCCAGGAAAGCAGTGAAGGCAATGTGGATCAGTTGTCCCCCAATCTCACGTAGAAAACCCACCGACTTTCTTGTCGGTGGGTTTGTTATCTTTGAATAAACTGGATCCTGATATGAGCTGGGTGCTTCACTGCCCCGCGAGCTGAATGCGCCCCTCGATTTGGGCGGAGAAGGGTTGCGGCAATTGTTTGATATACTCGATCAATGCGTCCAGATCGACTGGTCCGACTACTTTGTCGGTCGGTTCCTGGAAGACGGTGAATCCGTCTCCGCCGCCGGCCAAAAAGCTGTTGGCGGTAACGGTGTAACGGCCGTCAGGTGTGATCGGCGTGCCGTCCGCCTTTTTCAGGTTCGTGATTCGGTCGCCGACGGGGCGGGAGGGATCCCATGTGTAGGTAAAGCCGGAGATTTGCAGGATCTTGGCGCGGTCTCCCTGCCATTGCTGCTCCAACACTCGTTTCAGCTGATCGCCGGTCATGGTCATTTTGACCAAGTCGTTGCTGAACGGCTGTACGTTGTACAACTCACCCCAGGTGACATCGCCCGCGTCGATATCGGCTCGGATGCCGCCTGGATTCATCAGCGCGAAATCAGTCCCCATTTTCCAGCGTTGTGCATCGGCGATGAGGTTGCCCAAGGCGGACTCGCCGGCGGTGTTCTCTTCATTGCTCAACGTCTGTGCGGCTGTTCCAATTTTCTGGTTGACGATGGGCGCCACTTTTTCTTCATAGTACTGGATCAAATCCCGGATTTCCGGATCGGGTTGTACATTGGCCTGATTGGTGGTGATGATTTCCCCTTTTTTCGCTACGATGTCCTTGGTCCGCTTGTCGATCACGATATCCACATCGGAAAACGCCGTTCCGTAGCTATAGGCCTGCACGATCAGCTTGCCATCAACCGTGCCGTTGAGATAGCTGTGGCTGTGCCCAGCGAAAATCACATCCACATCGTCATCCACTTTGTTGGCGATATCGGCGATGGGGCCGGTAATTTGACCGGTTTTGGCGTCTTGTACTCCGCCTTCATGCGCCAACACCACGATGGCATGAACACCCCTCTTTTTCAGCTTGGCAGCCTCCCGGTTGATCGCTTCCGCTTCATCGGTGAACAAAACGCCTTTCACACCGGAGGGCGTCACAATGGTCGGGGTCGTCTTTGTCACTACGCCGATAAACCCGATCGGTATGCCGTTCACCCGTTTGATGAGCGAGGGAGGGAGAATGGGTCGCTTGGTTTTTTCATCGACAACATTGGCACAGATATAAGGGAAATCGGCTCCCTCAAAGTAACCCGTCTTCTCGTGGTATCCCCCGTAAATTAACCGCATCATCTCGTTGACGCCTTCATCGAACTCGTGATTGCCTACTGTTCCGACATCAAATTTCAGCTTGTTCAACATTTCGATCGTTGGCTCGTCCTGCATCAAAGCTGAGACGGGCGCACTCGCTCCGGCCATGTCGCCCGCATGAACCAGCAGGGTATTCGGGTTTTGCGCCTCCCGTTCGCGCAAATAAGCGGCCAACACGTCCCCGCGTCCCACAGGTTTGCCGTTCACGTTGCGCGTCACGTCGAGTTGGCCGTGAAAATCATTGATCCCCAACAATTGCACGTTCATAAACGGCTGGGGATGTGCCGCCGGTGACAGATCCGCTGCCGTCAGCAGCGGTGCACATGTGAGTACGGCACAGGCCAAGAGTGACTTGGTCCATCGCTGCACACGGAAGCCTCGTTTTTCCATGAATGGATCCCCTCTCTTTGTGATCTGTCGTTACCGATGTGGATGGTAGGTATCAAATGGAGATGAATACCTGGTCAATCCAACGTAAAGGTTTGGACAATCATCGCAAAAAACCCTTCATCTTTTGATAACCATTCCCAAATTGTATTTAATACAAATTAGTATTGACTTTAAATAAGGGTCGTGGTATGTTAATAAGCGTCGGGGGTTCACGAGCCATGTTTACATACGATAAGCGTTGGGTAAATTAAACATGGCTCTTGAACAACACCCTCAATTTATCTCAAATACAAAAAGGAGGAAGGGACGAATGGCAACTCGTCTTGTGGGACTGCCGGCTCCGGATTTTGAAATGGAAAGCACCAAAAACCTGGAGACGCTGGACGAAAAAGTGAAGCTCTCCGATTATAAAGGCAAATGGCTGGTGCTGTTCTTCTATCCGCTGGACTTCACCTTCGTTTGCCCGACGGAAATCACTGCGATGAGCGACCGTTACGAAGAATTCCAAGACCTTGGGGCTGAAGTGCTGGGTGTCAGCACGGACAGCAAATACTCTCACCGTGCTTGGATCAAAACGCCGCGTGAAGAAAACGGTCTGGGCGACATCAAGTTCCCGCTGGCCTCGGACTTCACCAAAAAAGTGGCTCGCGACTACGGCGTCTTGATCGAAGAAGAAGGTGTGGCCCTGCGCGGTCTGTTCATCATCGATCCGGAAGGCATCGTGCGTTATCAAGTGGTGCACGACTTGAACATCGGCCGCAGTGTGGATGAAACGCTGCGGGTGCTGCAAGCCCTGCAAACTGGCGGGTTGTGCCCCTCCGACTGGAAACCGGGCCAAAAAACCCTGGAAGCTTAATGAATACATGCGGACAAGGGCCTAACGCATCTGCCGTTAGGTCCTTTCTTCCATCCAATGTTGGAGAAGGAGGTTTGATGTGCGATGGCCATGCGTCTAAGGACGCCTATGCCCGAACTCAAAGGGGTCACTGAGTGGGTGAACGGCGAAGTCTCCAAGGAAGATCTTCAAGGCAAATCGGTGCTCGTTCACTTTTGGTCTATCAGTTGCGGCATGTGCAAAGCCAGTCTGCCGCAAGTGAATGAGATTCGGGAAAAATACAAAGACAAAGGACTGCAAGTGATCGGTGTCCACATGCCGCGATCCGAAAAGGACACAGAAATCGGCCCGGTCAAAGAGACGATCGAAAAATACGAATTGAAACATCCCCAAGCGATCGACAATCAACATAACGTGGTGGACGCATTTGAAAACGAATTTGTACCGGCGTTCTACCTGTTCGATCAAGAAGGCGTATTGCGTCACCGCTCGGCCGGTGAAAAAGCGCTCAACCTGTTGCAAAACCCGTTGAATCGCATTTTGGGCGAAGAATAATGCGGAGGGATTAGGATGAATCTGCCGAAAGAATTGCGGTACAGCGAAGAACACGAGTGGGTAAAAGAAGAAGGCGACAACAAGGTGCGCGTGGGGATCACTGATTTCGCCCAATCGGAATTGGGTGATATCGTATTTGTGGAACTGCCCGAAGTAGGTACCGAAGTGACGGCTGGTGAGCCATTCGGCAGTGTGGAATCCGTCAAAACGGTGTCGGAGTTGTATGCACCGGTCAGCGGTAAAGTCGTGGAAGTGAACGGTGACTTGGAAGATGCGCCGGAAAAAGTAAACGAATCCCCATACGGAGATGGATGGATGATTGTAGTGGAAATGTCTGATCCATCCGATCTTGACAAACTGTTGAGTGCGGAAAAATATGAGGAATTGGTGAATGAAGATTAAACATTCTGATAAAATGCGGTATAATATATAATAATCGATGCGTGAAGGTCCTCGGTGAAGGTTTGCTGGTTGGACCTTCCGCATCCCCTCACGCTACGTATGCTTGAAGGAGGGATGACCGAGATGTCTTCAAATGCCAAATACCGCATCAACATCACACGGAAAGTGACCGGGCGGATGGGTGACGGCGAAATGGTGTTGTATTACAACAAGAAGCCGATCGGAAGGATCGACTTGCGCAACATGGGTATGGAAGTAGTAGATGGGTTTGAGGTGGAGGAGAACTCCATCTATGCCGTGGGCAATCAGTTCCCTGATGAACATTATACGCAGAGTTGTGATATGGGATGGTGCTGATCCCGTGAAAGCCGCATAGCAATTGTGCTCGCTATGCGGTTTTATTTTCATCAGGTTTGGCTGTTCTCCTCGTGTGGTACAATATTAACAATAACAGAACAAACGCATTTTGAAAAGCGGCCGTGCTACTTTTTTTGACAGAAAGAGACAGGATCGAAGGAGGCGGAGGAGCCATGGGTTTTTGCTGTGGCGCTTCGATGATCGGAACAATCGGATCATTGCGTCAGGGACCGACGCGGGTTCATAACGTACCGCTGTTTTATTGTCCGGTCTGTCACCAGGTTGAGGTGCATCACGCGGTCCGCGACGAGTTTGAACTGCTGGTGGAATACGCTCTGGAAGACGGGGCGCACGAAGTGAATCTCAACGAATATCTGGATCCTCAAAAGGTGCAGGAGTGGAAAGAACACTGCACTAGCTTTGAAGAGGATAATCCAGAAACGGTGTTGCGGGAACAGATCGACATGGCGTTGGATCTGTCACGTGTAGCCAAGGCGCTCGAAGACGAAGAATGGGAAGAACAATTGAAAAACAGGCTCCGTGTGCTCAGCCGCCGCTTGATCCGTTTCCAGCAGCAACGTGCCGAAAATAAATAAGCGACGAGTAACCCTGCCGATCACTCGGCAGGGTTTTTTGTTTGCAGTGAAACGTGCATGAGTGCATGAAATTTTGTCTTGCTTACGAATGACTAGATGGGAGGGTTTGTTTCAACTTTTCGTGAATCCTGCGTTTGCGGTAAAACTGTTTTCCGGCCTCCGCCACGTCGCGCAACATGGCCCGGTTCAAGATTGCGCCGAAAAAGACGCCGATGACCGGTACGAGTTGGAATAACTTTTTCCATCCCCAGGTGTCGCGGTAGCTTTCGAACACTTCGCGCCAACCCTGCAGTTCGGAGATCACATGTCGCTCCCGCTGAGGGTCGTGTTGATGGTAAACGGCCAACTGTTCGATGATCGCTTGTTTGCCTACGTAGTCGGAGGAGGCAAATTGCATGCATTTGACGATGAACGCTCGTTCTCGCTGTTCTTTGGGATCATATCCATACACGATGGCGATTTCCTGTAAGATTTTGAGCGACAGGCCCAATACGGCCGGGATGTCCAGTGCCAGTGTGAATACGCCACCGAATCCCGTGGTCGCCCCTTGTACGGTGGCGACACCGACATGGGTTTCGATCATGTCATCAGCCAACGCGTCCATGATGTTCATCGGGGCATCTGCCATTTGCGCGGGTGTATAAGGGGGGCGGAGCTGTGGCCATTTTTGTGCACACTTTTGGTAGACGCGCTGTTCCAGAATAAGATAGCGGCCGCCGGTCATCAAATAGCTGCCCAATTCGTTCAACGCTTGTTCGATTTTGTCGTGAACGATCCGTGGTGTGATTTTGTCCAACAAGGCGAAAGGGATTCTGCCGATTTTCTCCCAAAACCAGAGATCTTTCTGTTCCTGTTCCCATTTTTCAATGTGAGCCAGTTCCTGCAGAAGAAATTCTCTGCCGTCATGCATCGAGATATCCACCGCCTTGTTCGGATGGTATGGCAATCAGTATTGTACAGGATTTCATTTGGTATGTAACCATTTCGGTTAAACATTGGAAAGATGATTGACGAGGGATGGAGTCTTTTATATGATTTTTTCAGTAGGTATAATACTTTTTTCCTATATTTATTTAAAACAGAATCCAGGTGGAAGTGCTGATTGAAGGGTGATGGTCATATGGAAGACGAAAAATTGCTAAAACCGAAAGAAGCAGCGGAAATTCTGAACGTTTCTCCCGTAACGATCCGCTACTGGCTCAGAACGGGAAAACTTCCCGGAGTCAAAGTTTCCAATATGTGGCGCGTGCGCAAAAGCGATTTGAAGAAAATGATTTTTGATGTGAATCAACCTTGGCAAGAACACAAGAAATAGGGGATTCTTTGTAAGGAATTCGTCTGAACATCGATTCGGGTGGCCCTTTTCCCTTTTGCTCTTGTTTCGTTTAGTCCTAAGGCGTCTGTCGGAAAAAGGTCACCTTCTTTATATCTGCCAATGACCTGACACGCCCTGCAATTTGTACACTGAAGAAGACCATTCCGCTCAACCGATGCCATCAGAAAGGAAACTGTAGTGATCATCCGCAGCTGCCGCACGCTTTCATCTCCCTACCAATCCGGTGATGAAAGCCTCGATCTGTTCCGCTGTTTTATCCGCATTCATTAACAGATGAAAATGATTCCCATCAAGATAATAGCATGACCAACCTCATTGCTCCGCCCGGGCTGCCATGCTTCGATAGGTCTCGCTGAAGCGAAGATAGGCAGACGGTGCGTCAGGCCAGGACGGAGGTACCGGCATAAACGGCCAATGGAGTCGGTTGCAATTCTGCCACAAGTGTGTGACGGACGGTGGGGTCCGGGATCACTTCTCCTGCAAATCGTCTTCTGTCCATGGAGGAATCAAACCATCTGTCGCCGCTTCGCGAAAGGCTTTTACTTCATCCAAAGTCTCAAAGATCCAGTCGACTTTTTCCTTTCTCAGGGATCATGGCATCCACCCAAATGTAACTGTAACCCGATCACCTAACGCCTGACCGATGATGGGAAGCAGTACGCCCGCTCCGCTGTGGGTTACCAGGACAACAGGAGAAGGGGGAGCGGCAGAGAGGTGTTGCACCACTGACTTGACATGGTGCTCCCAAAAAAAGCGGCAATGATTCGGTTTTTGGTTGTGCAAGTGGAGAACGGTCGTCTGCCACCCTCTTTTTCTCAACCTTTCCGCCACCGGCATCCAAGAGTAAGGGCCGACCAGTGGACTATGGATCAGCGTAACGAGCAATGAAATCCCCCTTTCTATATTCGATCGTGTCTGGTGAATACTGTCCAATTGTTTACCGGCTCGACCACCTGCGCCCTGTAAGGAAGCAGAGCATAGCTGCTCCGCCTCGGAGTGCAGGACGCGGGCAACGTACGATGCACTGAGAAGAAATTGCCCGCGATTCCAATTCTGCGCTTTCCGGGTTTTCGCTCAACCGGGCTTGGTAACTCGCTCACTGGAAAACCATTTGCTCCTTTATGGATTGACCGGACACACACCCTACCGGAGCTCCTTTTTCATCTGTACCTGTTCCACAATGGATCGGAATCCGTTTTTCTTCAGCCAATCGCACAGCGTAGACCGGGACAGTGGCACATGGATCGCTTTTCGTTTGATGTTGGGCAAATCGGGTTGGAATACATGGTGAGCCAACGCGACCGTTATCTCGTCCCGAAGCGGATGATCTGGATTGGTTTCACATTGAACCATCACGATTTCCCGGCATTGCCCGTCCTCTGTGTATACGCGCTGAAACAATGCGTATCCGACGGGGTTTCCGTTCTCGTCACATGCGATCAGCGATTCGCCAGCCGGCAGGTTCTCCCAATGGGTTTGCCACGGTGCTTGTATTTGGTAAAAGGGAAGTGACGAGACATCAATGGTTGGAACCCGCTGTATGTGCCAGTTGGTCCGGAGTGTTTCCCGGTCGGGGTTTGCGGGGGATTGTTGGAGGAAAACGCCGATCCGGTTGATCACTTCATAACCGCATTGGCGATACAGATCAATCGCTTTCTGGTTGTCGGCGAGGGCTTCCAATGTGGTGATATGTGCGCCTTCCTTGCGATAGAGATCCAGGCAATACCGAATCATGGCCTTTCCTACACCGGATCTGCGGAAGGAGGGGATGACCCCTGTCCCTCCGTTCCAGGCGATGCGCATACCACGGATGGTACGGATCCCGTTCAGCACCAGACCGACCGGCCGGTCATCAATGGTTGCGATAACAGACAAGGACGGGGAAAGCCCTTCCCGTGCCATACGCGCAAACAAACGATCTACGCTCTGTTGCATGGGAATGGCATAATCCTGAAACGCTTCATTCCAGAGATTCACTACATCCGTAAGGGGAATATCGCTGAGTGGACGGAGCAACATCGTGTCACAACCTTTCAAAGATTGCTGTTCAACCCTCGTCCGCTGAAAAGGTGGCCGATACACCGGTTTATCGAGCGTGTCTGGTGAATACTGTCCAATTGATTTCCCGGCTCGATCTACCCATCCCTGCAGAAGCAGATCATAACCGCTCTGTCCTGGAGCACAGGACGCGGTCAAAAAACGCTTCGCTGACAGGAAGTTCCCGCGATTTCATTCCTGCGCTTTTCGAGTCTTCGCTCTGCCGGCTCGGATATGTCGTCACTCTTTTCGGACAACTTGTGGTAGAATGACGTTTGAGAAAAAACGAACTACCTTTTATCCAAGGGAGGGGCGTACCATGCGTTTTTTGTTTGTCGGTGCGGGTGCCGTCGGCGGATATTTCGGCGGACGACTGTTGGAGAAAGGTGCCGATGTCACCTTTTTGGTACGGGAAAGAAGAAAGTGTCAATTACAAGAACGTGGATTATCCATTCGAAGTATACATGGGGATTTTAATACCAAGCCAAAAGTGATCACCGCAGGCGAGAAGGCGGAGCCATTTGATTGTATCGTGCTTTCGGTCAAAGCGTATCATTTGGACACGGTGTTGGATTCGATCACGCCGTATGTAGACGAACGGACGACCATCCTGCCTTTGCTCAACGGAATCGCCCATGTCGAGGTATTGTTTGAGCGTTTCGGACGAGAACGGGTATTGGGCGGGCTTTGTTTCATCGAATCCACATTGAACGATCACGGGGAAGTGGAGCAATACAGTTCGCGTCACGATATGGTGTTCGGGGAATGGGACGGGCGCATGTCGGAGCGCGTGAAAACGTTGATTCATGAAATGGAAGGCGCCAATATGCAGGCACGGGCAAGCGATCATATCGTACAGGAGATGTGGAACAAATATGTGTTTATCGCCACCTTCAGCGGGATGACAGCACTTATGCGTACCACGCTGGGGGGAGTGATGGCGTCGCCGTTCGGAAAAGAGTTGTTCCGCCGGCTGTTGAATGAAGTGGTCACAGTGGCCCGGTCGATCGAACCGTCATTGCCAGAGGAGATGGAGGAGAAAATCTGGCGGGTGATGGAGGCTCAGGGACCGGAGATGAAGTCCTCGTTGTCAAGGGATATCGAAAAGGGGTTGCCCACCGAGACGGACCATCTGCACGGTTACCTGATTCGGAACGCACCTGCCGATTTGGATCTGCCGTTGTTGAAAACTGTGTACAGTCACGTCAAAGCATACGAAGCCGACCGGGGAAAAAACGCTTACACGGTGAGTGGAACAAGAGCTGTATGAAAGAAGAACAATGCGAAATATAGTCCTCTGCTCAATAGGGAACACATCGATTTCTTGGAAAGGACGATGACCCGGGTAATCTCGGTTATCGTCCTGTTTTTGTGTTGATGAACGTCTCCCCTCCCCGAGTAGTGCTGGCATTGAACGCGACGTTTCTTTATTTGGGGATTGGGAGCGGTTCTGCAATTGGAGGAATGGTCCTGAAGTACAGTACTCTGCCGAACCAGGGCTGGACTAGTAGCGGGGCCCACTAGGGGTTGGTTCTCTTGAGCATCCGGCTGGTCAATAACAAGCGTATAGCAACTAAAAGCGAAGTCAGGGGCCACAATTCACGAATTAGGCTTACTGAACCCGAAATATAGGGAGGGCCATCCCCAACTCATACAGGATGACCATCAACGCCCCTCGACGATTAAGTGGTTTCACATCACAAAGCAAGGAATGTCGGCAATTCAGACGACCGCTCCTATACCCAGGTGAGTCAGGGGCAAATCAAGGAAAAGCTTAAGCTTCTCACCTAACACCACTACAAATTTTCGCTTCGCTGCTTTACACTCTTTACGCTGACGACGTCTTGTCTTATTAGATTTTCATTGGACATTCATTGGACTTTCATGTAAATAGTGTAAGTTTGAATTTGTAGTTGATAAAATTTGAGGGGTGTTGCTGGATATGGAAAATTATTCATACTTTTCTGATGAAGCCGCGGGAGCATCACCAGGAGGTCGGCAGATGTTGAACAAGGTTCCAGAAGTTACGATCTTCTTCTGGATCATCAAGATCTTGTCAACCACGGTGGGCGAGACGGCTGCAGACTTCCTTAACTTTAAGCTGAACTTGGGCTTGACCAACACGACCTTTGTCATGTGTGGCCTATTGCTCATCACGCTGTTCCTCCAGTTCAGGTCGAGGAAGTACGTGCCAGGGATCTACTGGCTGGCGGTCGTGCTGATTAGCGTTGTCGGTACGCTGGTCAGCGACAACCTCGTGGACAACTTCGGGGTCACTCTGGAGACGACTACCATCACCTTCACCCTCGTGCTGCTGGTGACCTTTGTGGCTTGGTACGCGAGTGAGAAGACACTGTCCATCCATTCTATTTACACAACCAAGCGGGAAGCGTTCTACTGGTCGGCGATCCTGTTCACCTTCGCCTTGGGAACTTCAGCCGGTGACCTCACAGCAGAGAGTCTCAACTTGGGTTACTGGAAGTCGGCGCTCATGTTCGCCGCACTGATTGGGGTGGTGACCATCGCCTACTATCGCTTCAAGCTGAATGCAGTGCTTGCCTTCTGGATTGTCTACATCTTGACTCGCCCTCTTGGCGCTTCTCTAGGCGACTACCTGTCACAGCCACGCGATGAGGGCGGCCTTGGTCTGGGTACAGTGGGAACCAGCGCGATCTTCCTCGTAACGATCTTGAGCTTAGTAATCTACCTGACCAAGACGAGAAGAGACGAGATCCCGCTTCCGAGATCAGCTGAGGAGTCGTCTGTCACACATGGAGAGCAAGTTTCGCCATGAATTGAGGCATCATGGGGGGGCGGCAAGAGAGCGACTTAAGAAAAAGGGTTCAGCTACTGTTGCTGAACCCTTTTTAAATATCTAATCATTTAGGTTTTACGGTAAGAGCTGTAGAATGCATGGGTTGGGTTGATGACCCCCTGAGTTTGGGCGTTGTCCGAAACGGAAACGGACTGGGACGAACCAACTCAAGAAACCCACGGATTCAGCCGTGTGTGCGTAAAATAGAAGCAGTCTATTAAAGACTATGCTTCTGTCTATATTTGGCCAAGGTTTTTCGAATAAGGTCCGGATCCATGTCACTCGGGAGATGGATTTCGAGGTTGTAGGCATCTGTCATGAACTCCCGTATGTTTATCATGGCTCGGCCATCCGTATCGGCAGATAAAGCTTCTTTTACTTCTTTTTGTGAGACGGAATAGGGAATGGGAACAATATAGACTTGTTTTCTTTCCTGTGGGTTAAGGGTAATTGCTGAAACAATTACAGAAGAATTGGGTAGGATTCGTTTCTGATCCTTGTCGATTAACACGGTATAATACCAATTTACGTCAATCACAGTCCCTCGGTATTCAATACCACCAAATAGGTAGGTTCGCAAAGTAATAAACTGACCCACGGAAAATGGACGAACGGTTAACAGAACAATTCCCGCAAAAAGATTTGATAACGTAGACTGAGCTGCAATCCCTACAATGACACCCGTCACAGCACCTCCCACTAAGATGTTGCTGAGGTTGATGTGGAGCAGGCTCAAACCCACAATGACAATAAATATATAACCGATTGCGGTCACGAAGCGACTTATCAGCCTTGAAGTACGAGGATCAACATGTCTACTCAAAGGGGTGTTCATCAGAATATAATTCAGATGTTTCAATAACCATACCCCAATGATAAACCATAAAATAACGATCCCCCATTTTACAAATGGACGATACTGTACAGGAACAAAATTCGTTACAGAGATATCGTGGGCCAGGTCAAAGATAATTGATAACACAACAAGGATAACTGTTACGATGGCAATTCTACGCCATGGATTAATATCTTTTAATCCAGATTCCAATGAAAGATCTCTCCTTTAACATCAGACAGATTTGCTAAACAGTGAAAAAGGTGTGTATGTTTTTGCTAAAAGTTATATCCAAACCATCAATTTATCAATCATAATTTGCATGAACCGCTTGTGCTTAAGATATCTTGCCATTGAGACTTTTCATCAATCAAACAGTTCAACAATGCTCCTAAAGAGAATAGCAGGCCATCGACGGAGCGAACTAATGAGGTCTTAAGAGCCTACTCCAGTGAATTAGTACCTGATTTATTAAGATTCTGGGCTACTTGGATGATTTGATCCCTGTTACCCATGGGAATTGCATTCGCTATCAGATTATTCCGACCCCTGTTCTCGAAGACAGCAGAAAAAAAGTGGATTCGATGCTACTCACAAAGAAACCTAAGAAATGGATCGCTGGGTCTATCATCTTTGATTGGTCGTTATACTGAAAAATGAATACCCATACATGATCTCGCCATCTGGATAACTGATCAATAACCAAGGCACAGTGATAATCCGTAATACTGGTCCCGATGGAGCAATCCACTTTTCACAACAAACAAACAAACCCGACCCCTCAATGGGCCGGGTTTGTTTAGTGGTCGTCTCATTGTTTATTGTTCCTGCAAATAGGTACGGATCTGGTTCACCAGCAGATTAATGGCGACTTGGTTGTATCCGCCTTCGGGGATGATCAGGTCGGCGTACCGTTTGCTGGGCTCGATGAATTGCAGATGCATCGGACGTACAACGGTGAGGTATTGATGGATGACGGATTCCAACGTGCGCCCGCGCTCTTTGATGTCCCGTTCCATTCGGCGGAGAATCCGAACATCGGCGTCGGTGTCAACAAACACCTTGATATCCATCAGTTCGCGTAACCGTTCATCCTCCAAAATCAAAATCCCTTCCAAAATAATGACGTCCTTGGGCTCAAGGTACACGGTTTCGTCGGAACGGGTGTGTAATTTGTAGTCGTAGACAGGCTTGTGAATGGGTTCGTAGTTCAGTAGCTTGTTCAGATGCTCGATCAACAAATCGTTGTCAAACGCGAGCGGATGGTCGTAGTTGGTTTTGATCCGTTCTTCTAGGGGAAGATGAGACTGATCCCGATAATATGCATCCTGTTCGATCATGACGACCGAATCGGCAAATTGCTCGTACAGTTTGCGCGCGATCGTCGTTTTGCCGGAACCGCTCCCACCGGCCACTCCGATGACAACAGGTCGCTTCATATTCGCATACCCTTCCTTGATCCATATTCCGCAACACACAAACCTCCGCTGATGATAGCAGGTTACGTCCCATTTTTCAAGATGGAGGCAGCCAAAGACCGATGGCATGGGCCGAATTACCAGAAAAAATTTTGATTGAAAAAAGGGAATAAAATCATATATAATCACTATTGATCACAAACGATCGCAAATGATCGATCGTAAATGAGGGTCATCATGTTTACAGAAGAACGACAAATGCAAATCCTTTCCTATTTGCATAAGCACAAGCGCGCATCCGTTTCCGAACTATGTAAGCGCTTCGGCGTTTCCCCGGCAACAATCCGGCGCGATCTGAAGGAGCTGGAAGACGCTGGTCTGCTCAAACGCACCCACGGCGGTGCCATTTCACTGGAACGCGTGGGATTTGAACCCTCCTTTCAGGAAAAGGAGGATCAATACCGCGAGGAAAAACGGCGCATCGCCATTAGAGCCGCGAGCATGATTCGCGAAGGAGAAACGGTGCTGTTGGATGCCGGAACGACCACTTGGGCGCTTGCAAGGGAGTTGACCCAATTTCATCAATTGACGGTTGTGACGAATTCAGTGTTCGTGATACGCGAGCTGTCCGGCCTCTCCTCTATCGAACTTCTCTGCGTGGGCGGGATAGTTCGTGGCACGACCCAGTCCATGGTCGGCCCCGTCGCGGAGCAGACGTTGGAAACGATCCGGGTGGACAAAGCGTTCATCGGTACCAACGGGGTGGACCCGGATGCAGGATTGACCACACCTCATCTGTTGGAAGCCCAGGTGAAAAAAGCGATGATCCGTTCGGCAAAGCAGGTGGTATTACTGAGTGATTCCGATAAGGCGGGGAAAGTGACGTTCGCCCAATTTGCCCCTGTAGAAGCGGTGGATGTGTGGATCACGGACACGGGAGTGCCGGAGGTGTTGGTTGAACGGATACGGGAAAAAGGCGTGCGTGTGATCACGGTGTGATCAGACAATCCAACATTGCCAAAGGAGCCGTTGTTATGTACGAAGTGCTAACCGTAACCTGCAACCCGGCGATTGATCAGACAGTCGAAGTGGATGTGTTGCGGCCCGGTGAGGTGAACAGAGGGCAAAAGGTCAGGATGGATCCGGGAGGTAAAGGAATCAATGTGGCGCGTGTGCTCAAGGGATGGCAAACAGATGTGATGGCGACTGGGTGGATTGGGACAGCCAATGGCGATTTTGTTGTCAATGCCCTGGATCGTATGGGGATTTTGCATCAGTTTGTCCCGGTAGATGCCGTCACTCGTATCAATTGCAAAATTGCCGAGACGAAGCCACAACGGATGACGGATCTGAACGCGCCGGGTTTCCAAGTTGATGCCAAAGATGTAGGCGCTTTCATCCAGTTGTTTGATCGTCTGCTGGATCGAGCAAAGGTGGTGGTGTTGTCAGGAAGTTTGCCGACCGGTGCTCCGAACGAGTTGTATCGCGATTGCATCAAAATGGCAAAGCGCAAAAATGTAAAGGCTTTCCTGGATGCGGAGGGTGTGCCGTTCAAACTGGGGGTGGACGCGGTACCCTTTGCGGTGAAACCCAATCGTCGCGAGTTGGAAGGGTATGTCGGGGCCCTGTTGGACACAGAGGAGAAAGTGTTGGAAGCGGGTCGTCGTTTGCTGGACATCGGGATTCGTTGGGTAGAGGTGTCTGATGGTGCCAATGGGGCATGGCTGATGACGGAAACGAAAACGATTCGTACCATTCCTCCGCGTATTGAAGCCAAAAGCCCTGTAGGATCGGGTGATTCGATGATGGCGGCTCTGGTCTGGGGATGGCTGCAAGGAAAAAGTGAAGAAGAAGTGGCGCGGTTAGCGACGGCGGCCGGCACGGTTACCGCCGCTCACGCCGGAACCGAGTTGTGCAGTTGGGAGGAAACCGTCGCTATGAGTCGACAGATTCATCTGGAGCGGGTATCGTGCAGCGGATGAGAGGAGGAGAACAGGTAATGAAACGATTGGTTGCCGTCACCGGATGTCCCACCGGGATTGCACATACGTTTATGGCTGCGGAGGCGTTGCAACAGGCGGCCAAGCAACACGGCGTTTCGCTCAAAGTGGAAACGCGCGGTGCGACGGGAGTGGAAAACCGGCTGACCGAGGAAGAGATTCAGGAAGCTCACGCCGTGATCATTTCGGCGGATGTGGATGTGGAGGAGGAACGCTTCGCGGGGAAACCGGTGGTGCGCGTGCCGCTCGGTGAAGCGATCAAAAAGGCGAATGACGTGATCGAGCGGGCGTTGGCCCAATCCCCGAGGGAAGCGGAAGCCCGTCCCACTCCAAAAAAGGAAGAGAGCAAGGAAGCCCAACGGTCGGGGCCATACCGCCACCTGATGAACGGCGTGTCGTTCATGATTCCGCTGGTGGTGGCAGGCGGGTTGATGATCGCACTGTCGTTCGTGTTCGGAATCAAAGCGTTTGAACAAAAGGGTACGTTGGCAGCAGCGCTGATGGACATTGGCGGAGGCACCGCCTTTGCCCTAATGGTACCGGTGTTGTCTGGTTACATCGCGTACTCGATCGCCGACAAGGCGGGTCTGGCGCCGGGATTGATCGGCGGGATGCTGGCGTCCAAACTGGGAGCCGGTTTTCTCGGCGGGATCGTGGCCGGGTTTTTAGCGGGATATGTGGCACAGGGGATCAAAACCTGGTTGCCTCTGCCCAAGGCACTGGAACGGTTGAAGCCCATTGTGATCATTCCGTTTCTCTCATCCTTGATCGTGGGGTTGCTGATGATCTACGTGATCGGTGCGCCAATCAAAAACATCATGACGGCCATGACCGCATGGCTGCAATCGCTGGGCACTGCCAATGCCGTTTGGTTGGGTCTCGTGCTCGGAGCGATGATGGCGTTTGATATGGGTGGTCCCGTCAACAAGGCCGCTTATACGTTCAGCGTCGGCCTGCTGGGATCGCAGGTGTACGGACCGATGGCGGCAACGATGGCCGCGGGTATGGTGCCCCCGTTGGGCTTGTGGTTGGCAACATTGATAGCCAAAAGCAAGTTTAGTGAAGAAGAGCGGGAAGCGGGTAAAGCAGCCGGAATCCTGGGCCTTTCCTTTATCACCGAAGGTGCCATCCCTTTTGCGGCAGCTGACCCGATTCGCGTGATCCCTTCGTTGATGATCGGTTCCGCTGTGACAGGGGCGTTGTCGATGGTGTGGGGATGCGCACTTCGCGCACCGCATGGTGGCGTGTTCGTGTTGGCCATCCCGCACGCGGTGGAGCGATTGGGCTATTATGTGTTGGCCATTGCCATCGGAACAGTGGTGACGGCGTTGCTGGTGACATGGTTGAAGCGCAAGCCGACAGAGCAAGGAGGAAACGAAAATGGATCTCAAAACAGTGATCAAACCCGATAGCATGATGTTGTCTTTGGAAGCGTCTACACGGGAAGAGGTAATCCAGCAATTGTCCGATCGTCTGAAACAACAGGGTGTGATCACCGACGTCGAGGGTTACCTGCAGGATGTGGAAGAGCGGGAGAAGATGGGCTCTACGGCGATCGGATTCGATGTTGCCATTCCCCACGCTAAATCCGCATCCGTTACACAGCCGGCGGTGGCATTTGCCCGGTTGTCCGAGTCAATTTACTGGAATGCCGATCAAGCGGATACGGTGCGACTCGTCTTTCTGATCGCCGTCCCTCAAGAGCAGGCGGGCAACGAACATCTGCAGATTCTGGCAGCGTTATCGCGAAAACTGATGCATGCCGAGGTTCGGGATCGATTGATGCAGGCCGAGACTAAGGAACAGATCCTTGACGCATTGGCGTCATGAGGTGAACAGGACCGCCCGGAAGAAGGGCGGTCCTGTTTTCACTCCATGGTCGGCCCTGCAATGCGGATCGACTCGGGAACATCCTTGAACCGGCTGAAATTCTCCTGAAACCGCCGCACCAGCTCGCGGGCTTGCCGATCATAGGCTTCGGGGTCAGACCAAGTGCTGCGTGGCTTCAGGATGTCGCTCGGAACGTCCGGACACGTGTCCGGCACCGCCACTTTGAAGATAGGGTCGATACTGAAAGTGCTCTCCTCCAGGCGCCCGTCGATGGCCGCCCGTACCATGGACCGCGTGTAGGCGAGGTTCATTCGTTTACCCACGCCATACGGACCGCCGGTCCAGCCGGTGTTGACCAGATAGACGCGAACTTGATGCCGGGCAATTTTTTCTCCCAACATTTCCGCGTACTCCCGTGCGGGACGTGGGAGGAAAGGCGCGCCGAAACACGCGGAGAAGGTCGCTTCCGGTTCCGTGACGCCGCGTTCAGTGCCGGCCAGTTTGCTGGTGTAACCTGACAGGAAATGATACATCGCTTGTTCTGTAGTTAACCGAGAGATGGGTGGCAACACACCGAACGCATCCGCCGTCAAAAACAGTATCACATTCGGATGACCGGCGATGCCGGGAATCACCGCGTTCGGGATATGATCGACCGGGTAGGCGGCACGGGTGTTTTCTGTCAACGAACCATCATCATAATCCGGTCGCCGGTTGTCGTCCAACACTACGTTTTCCAACACGGAACCGAATCGGATCGCGTTCCAGATTTGCGGTTCTTTTTCCTGAGACAGTCCGATACATTTGGCGTAACAACCGCCTTCGATATTAAAGATGCCCGTATCCGACCAGCCGTGCTCATCATCTCCGATCAGGCGACGCTCCGGATCGGCGGACAATGTGGTCTTCCCCGTGCCCGAGAGTCCAAAGAAAAGGGCGACGTCCCCGTGATGCCCCACGTTGGCGGAGCAGTGCATAGGGAGGACACCTTTTTCCGGCAACAGGTAATTCATGACGCTGAAGATGGATTTTTTCATTTCCCCGGCATACCGGGTGCCGCCGATCAACACGACCCGATGTTCAAAACTGATGATGATAAATGTCTCCGATCGCGTTCCATCTCGTTCGGGAACCGCTTGGAACCCAGGCACCGATATGACGGTGAATGAAGGTGTGTGATTGGATAATTCCTTTTCTGCAGGACGAACGAACAACTGATGGGCAAAAAGGTTATGCCATGCATATTCTGTGATGACGCGAATGGCAAGGCGGTGGGAGGGGTCGGCTCCCGCATAACCATCAAACACAAACACTTCCCTGTTGCGCAGGTATTCCCGCACACGTTTATACAGGCGTTCAAACACTTCTCGTTTCATCGGTTGGTTGACGGGCCCCCAGTCGATGCGATCAGAGACGGTTGGCTCATCTACAATGTATTTATCTTTGGGCGATCGACCGGTGTATTTGCCCGTTGTTGCCAGCAGAGCACCGTTTGCGGCCAATAAGGCTTCTTTTCGCACGATCGCTTGCTCAATTAAAGCCGCCACCGGCAATTGACGGTGAACGGTTCCGTTCAGATTCAATATTATCCCCTCTTGGACTCCGGTTTGCATCGTCATAAATCCTTCCTTCCTGAATAATCTGTTCTGGTTACACGATGGCTCGTTAAAAAAGTATAGCATATTAACCGTAAAAAGGTGAATGAAATTGCAGGGAAACGGAAAACATGTTATCCTTATTAACAAAGGAATGAATGTATGGGAACGGAGTGTGGGAAAGTAACCAGCGCCATTGGGTGGATTAACCATTGACTTACGCACAAATAAATGGTATTTTCGTACAGAATGAATATCATTTCGGGAGTGTTTGAATGAGCCAGGTAACGGAAGGATCCGTCGTCAGCGGAGAAGTAGTCGCAATTAAACCTTTCGGGGCATTCGTCAAATTGGAGTCTGGAGAGACGGGTCTGGTACACATTTCGCAAATCTCCACGAAATACGTGGAAAAAGTAGAGGACGAATTGCAGGTGGGCGATACGGTCAAAGCCAAAGTGCTTTCCGTCGATCCGTCCGGGAAAATCTCCCTTTCGATTAAAGCGCTCAGCGATGACCGTCCCAACCGTGGCGATCGGCGCAGCTCCGGACGTCGCAATGGCCCCACAGATTTTGAAGACATGATGAAAAAGTGGCTCAAAAGCAGTGAGGAACGACTCAGTGCTTTGGCCGCTAAACAAAAAAGAGGTCGCTGAAACAAGCGATACGTTTTCAGACAAAAACATCTTCCCATACGGGAGATGTTTTTTTATGATGTCGCATGGAAATGCTTACCATTTTCGTGAGGATGAAAGCGCTTTGACCGGCAAACGGGGTGGTTTGTACATCGTTTCACCTGGAGACAATGCCGCTAGCATCGCGTAGTGAATGGAGGGTGTATGAAAAATGGCCGGCGGGAAAAGAGAATGGGGATACGCATCTGCTTGCATCGCTGGGATTTGGTGGGTTGGAACGCTCGAAAAAGTTATTGCATCTGCATGAAATGCTGAAAACGAAAAGTGGAGGGAGTATCTCTCAACCAAATGGAAAGACATTGGATTCGGATGGGAAGATGGGAAGAGTGATCTTGAAATACTCTCACTTGTTTCGGAGGAACGTCCAGCATAAATTGTTGTACAATCGAGAAAGAAACATATGGGAGGTTGGTTCGCGATGTGGAAACATTTGCTGGCCAAGCTGGGGCACGGTTCCGCCCGTGTCGATCTGGTGTTGGAAAAAGACTGTTATGCGCTTGGTGATGAGGTGCGTGGGCGGTTGATCATCCACGGAGGAGAGGTAGAGCAGAAAATCAACGGCATCCATGTGGATCTCGTATTACACTTGTGGGCGCATCAGCGTCAACATACCCGTCGGGTGACCCGGATTCCGTTCCCCACATCATTTGTGATCGGTGCCCGCGAGGTGAAAGAGTATCCGTTCACGTTCCGCCTGCCGTATAACCTCCCTTTGTCCGGTCACGGGGTTTCCTACGTGTTTCACACCACTTTGGACATTGCGCAAGGAGCGGACTCATTGGATAGCGACCCCATCCAAGTGGTGCCTCCCGCCCGGTTGGCTCGATTGCTCCAAGCGTTTGCTGAGCTGGGGTTCCGCGAAAAACACGGTTCCCGTTCGTTCAACGGGTATGTACAGGAGTTCGAGTTCTTCCCGACCGCGTTTTTGCATGATCGGGTCAAGGAAGTCGAATTTACGGCAGCCATTGATGATCACGGCATTCGATTGTGGTTGGAAATGGAATGTCACAGCTACGGTCACGAGAGGGAGATTCGACGGGAATGGTATGTAACCAACGAGGTGTTGGATCAACCGACCCTTTTGACCGAGCAATTGCGTCATACATTAGAAGAAATGGCGGCAACCGGTGTTGCTGGTCATCACACGGGACACTACACGCACGGTCACGGGATCCCATCCGGACACGGATGGCATGGACACGGTACCTACGGACATCCATCCCACGGATGGCACGGTCACGGACACCATGGACATTTCAGCGGCGGAATCGGTGGATTTGCCGCAGGTATGCTTGGTGGGATGATTGCCGGCGAATTGTTGGATGACGCGGTGGAGAGCATCACTGACAATGACGGCGGCATTGCTGATTGGGTGAATCAAGTGGAGGATCAAGTGAAAGATTGGGTCGATGATGCGGAAAATTTCTTGGACGACATCGGCGATGATTTCGGTGACGATTGATCGTGGTATGTAAAAAGGCCGCCTTGTCAGGCGGCCGATTTTCGTTTTTCCACCAGAACCAGCGAAGGTGCCTGTTTTCGATTGAGCAGTCGATAATGCATCACTTGAAACGTCTGCGAAGAGAGAGACTGGGCCCATTGCAACACGTGTTCCGCTTCCTCTTGTCCGCCGGGGTGTCCGGTGTACAAAACGACGGAAAGAACGCCCCCCGGGGCCAACCAGACGGCGGACGTCTTTAAAGCGGGAAGCGTGGTTTCTGGTCGGGTGATGATGGTAGGATCGCCGTGCGGCAGATATCCTAGGTTGAACATCACGGCTTGCAGCTTTCCACGAATCTCTTCGGGTAAATGCCGATCCATCTCATGGTGTCCAGCATGAATCAGCGCGACGCGATTGGCGATGCCCTGTTCATTCAGGCGCTGCTTCGTGCGTGCGAGCGCCTCCTGCTGGATGTCGAACGCGTACACTTTCCCTGCTGGACCGACGCATTCCGCCAAAAATTGCGTATCGTGTCCGTTGCCGGCAGTGGCGTCGATGGCGATCCCACCTTCATCAACCGCTTGTCGGACCAATGCATGGGAAAAAGAGAGGACACCGGGGACAATCATCTCCTTCCCCCGCTTCGCATCAGCTCCGAGCGTGAGGATGACCACCGCTTCCCTTGCCAGGAATTTCGACGTTTTAGTTCATCATCGATGGCGTTGAGCACTTCCCACTTCTTCAAGCTCCACAACGGTCCGATCAACAGGTCGGGCGGTCCGTCTCCCGTCAACCGGTGGATAATCATGTCCGGTGGAAGGATTTCCAGTGTGTCCACCACCAATTTCACGTATGTTTCCTTGTCCAGGAAGCGAAGCAGACCGGCTTCATACTGTTTCACCATCGGCGTGTTTTTGAGCAAGTGCAACAGATGGATCTTGATGCCCTGAATGTCCATTTCCGCACATGCTTTGGCCGTCTCCATCATCATGTCTTCCGTTTCGCCGGGAAGGCCGTAAATGATGTGGGCGCATGTGCGGATATTGTGACGGCGCAATTTTTCCACACCGTCCAGGAAACATTGGAAATCGTGCCCTCTGTTGACCAGTCGCGAGGTCTCTTCGTGGATGGTTTGCAGGCCCAGCTCCACCCAAAGATACGTACGTTCATTCAGCTCGGCCAACAGCTCCACCACATCGCCCGGCAAACAATCGGGCCGTGTGGCGATGGCTAAACCCACCACACCTTCCTGTTCCAATGCCGTCTCGTACATCTGCCGCAACACGTCGACCGGGGCATACGTGTTGCTGAAGGCCTGGAAATAGGCCAGGTATTTGGCTTGTGGCCATTTCCGGTGCATGCGTTCCTTGACTTCTTCAAATTGTTGCACGAGGCTGTCTCGCCGATTGCCGGCGAAATCACCGGAACCGCGAGCGCTACAAAACGTACATCCGCCTATCGCCACAGTGCCGTCCCGGTTGGGACAGGTAAAACCGCCGTCGAGTGGCACTTTGAATACCTTTTCACCAAAGGTTTGGCGCAGATGATAGTTCCAGCTGTTATATCGTTTGTCCCCCCACATCAGTGGGGTTTCTTCGGGTTGTATCGTTTTCATTGTGATCATCTCCACTTGTTCAGGGCACCTTTTTCCATTGGTCATCCTTCTCATGAAACGATGAACAAATTCGCCCTGACGTCTGCCCACTATTATACAACATTTGTGTGTGCTTGATCGAACATCCATGGTTCCCATCGTGAATTGTAACAATGGAGCCATGTTTTATTTTTCATGAAATGGGTACATTGGTACCATAAGAAATATCTTGATGGGAAAAAGGAGTTCCGATGATGGACAAGGATATGCAAGATTTAATTGATGGATTAAACGAAGATTTGGCTTATGAATATGCTGCGGTGATCCAGTACACGCACAATGCAGCGGCGGTATCCGGTCTGAGCCGTCCGGTGCTGAAACCGTTCTTCGAATCGGAAGCGCAGGATGAACTGGGACACGCCAGCTATTTGGCCGAAAAAATTGTGGCGTTGGGTGGCACGCCTGTCGTGGAACCTAAAGAGGTGAAACGGATGCAAGGTGTGCGGGAAATGATCCAGCATGCATTGGATGCCGAGAAGGCGACCATTTCCCGATATACGGAACGGATCTCCCAAGCGGAGAAAGTGGGCGAGATCGGCTTGAAAATCCAGTTGGAAGACATGATCGCCGATGAGACGAAACATAAAGAGGAATTGGAGCGCTTGTTGAAAGATCCATTGGGATGAGGGATGTTGTGCAAGCTTCTCCTGTCCGGTACAGTGAGTCGTGTGCAAATGCCGAAAATGAAAACGGTCTCACTTTGTGATACAACACCCACCAAATCGTCTTCATAATATATAACAGTATAGTTACAGTTAGTGATACAGTAGTTTGTGGGAATAATTTCTTTCGCCAAAATGCCAGTTATATTACTGGCATTTTTTATGTCGAAGTGTTAGGATATTAGATGGAACACATCGAGGATATCGATGAAATAATTTGTGATCCTGACGGATGGATTGTCTGATTTCCTTTCAACCTGCGCGTTCTGATTCATACCTGATGCGTTCGATAGGGAATGCGTTTCGGTAGAAATTGGAACGCTATACGTTGAACTGTCCATAAGCATCATCATCCCTGAAAACAGGGGGCAACCAATGGAGCGAGGTGAATGATCGTGGCAGAACTGAAGCAGGAATTTGAAACGCTTCAGATCCTGAATCCGGACGGCGAGATCAATGAAGGACAAGAGCCGCCGGAATTGTCCGATGAAGAATTGAAAGATCTGTACCGCTGGATGTACGGTCTTCGCGTGTTTGACCAACGCGCCATCAAGTTGAATCGGCAAGGCCGCCTGGGCTTCTATGCTCCCATGGCCGGACAGGAGGCTTGCCAAATCGGTTCCGTGGCCGCGCTGAACAAAGACGACTTTTTCTTCCCCAGCTATCGTGACATGGGGGCGGCCATGTATCACGGTCTGCCGATGGAGCAAGTGTTCCTCTATTCTCGCGGACAAAAAGGCAGTGGCCAAATCCCGGAAGGTGTGAACATGTTCCCGCCGCAAATCATTATCGCGGCACATGTGTTGCACGCGGCCGGTGCGGCTTGGGGCTTCAACCTGAAAGGCGAGAAAAAAGTGGCCATCGCGCTGTTCGGTGACGGTGCGACCTCGCAAGGGGACTTCCACGAAGGGCTTAACTTCGCGGCTGTGTACAACGCCCCGGCGATTTTCTTCGTGCAAAACAACCACTATGCCATCAGTGTGCCGCTGGAGAAACAAATGAAATCCAAAACCATCGCGCAAAAAGCGGTGGCTTATGACATTCATGGCGTGCGCATCGACGGTAACGACATCCTCGCTGTGTACAAAGCTGTGAAAGAAGCAGCTGACCGTGGGCGCAACGGGGAAGGCCCGACTCTGATCGAAGCGGTGACGTACCGTCTCGGACCGCACACCATGGCAGGGGACGATCCGGCTCGTTATCGGAAAAAAGAAGAAGAAACCGATTGGGAAAAACGCGAACCGATTCGTCGCTTCCGCAAATATCTCCAAAACAAAGGTTTGTGGAGCGAAGAATGGGAAAAACAAATCGAACAAGAAATGCTGGATCAGATCGCGGAAACGATCAAGAAAGTGGAGAAAATGGACAAAGGTCAGATTACAGACCTGTTTGAGTATGTCTACACTGACATGACGCCGGATCTGAAGAAACAGAAAGAGGCGTACCTGCGCTGGAAGGAGGAGACGAAGTAATGGCCACGATGACGATGATCAAAGCGATCAATGATGCCATGCGCGTGGAGATGGAGCGGGACGAGCGCGTATTGGTGATGGGGGAAGACGTCGGGGTCAACGGCGGTGTTTTCCGCGCGACGGAAGGTTTGTACCAGCAATTTGGCGAAAACCGGGTGTTTGACACGCCGCTGGCCGAATCCGGTATTATCGGAACGGCTGTGGCGTTGGCAGCGACCGGGTTCCGTCCGGTGGCGGAAATCCAATTCTCCGGTTTCGTCTATGAAACGATGGACCAAATCTGTTCGCAAGCGGCCCGGCTTCGTTTCCGCTCCGGCGGGCGCTTCAAGGTTCCGCTCGTGATCCGTTCTCCGTACGGTGGGGGCGTAAAAACGCCGGAAATGCACTCTGACAGCTTGGAAGCGTTGTTCGTGCATCAACCGGGATTGAAAGTGGTCATCCCGAGCACGCCGTATGATGCCAAAGGTCTCCTGATCTCGGCGATGCGTGATCCTGATCCGGTGCTGTTCTTCGAGCCGATGCGCCTGTATCGCTCGGTGAAGCAGGAAGTGCCGGAAGGCGAGTACACCGTACCGATCGGCAAAGCCAATGTGGTGAAAGAAGGCAACGATGTCACCCTGATCTCTTGGGGTGCGATGGTGCCGATGGCCCAGAAAGCGGCCGAGCAAGCGGAACAGGAACGGGGTATCTCCGCCGAAGTGATCGATCTTCGCACCTTGGCTCCGATGGATATGGAGACCATCCTCTCTTCGGTGGAAAAAACGGGACGCGTCGTTGTCGTGCATGAAGCGGTGGGTACGGCCGGCGTTGGTGCGGAAATCATCGCCCGGATCAACGAAGAAGCGATCCTCAGCCTCGAAGCGCCTGTGTTGCGGGTGACCGGATTCGACACGCCGTATCCGATCTCTTCGCTCGAAGACGAATGGTTGCCCTCGGTGGCGCGGATTCGCACGGCAATCGACAAAGTTTTGGATTTCTAATCTGAGAAGGGAGGAACGAGGCCCGTGGCCTACGAATTTAAACTGCCGGACGTGGGTGAAGGCATCCACGAAGGTGAGATCGTCAAACTGTACGTCAAGGAAGGCGATCAGGTCAAGGAAGATGACGTGTTCGCCGAAGTGCAAACCGACAAAGCGGTGGTGGAAATCCCGTCCCCGGTAACCGGGACGGTGAAGGAACTGCGCGTCAAAGAAGGAGAAATCGCCGTGGTTGGCACGGTGATCGCCGTGTTTGAAACCGAAGGCGGCGAAGGTGCGCAGCAAGAAGAGGCCAAGGAAGAAAAAGCCGAAGAACAGCCCAAACAGGAGCAACCGCAAGCGGCTCCGGCCAAACAGGAACCGCAGCAAGCCGGTCCGAAAAAACGTGTGTTGGCTATGCCGTCCGTCCGCAAATTGGCCCGTGAATTGGGTGTGGACATCACCCAAGTGAACGGAACCGGTCCGAATGGACGGATCACTGCCGAAGATGTGCGCAAAGCAGCGGAAGGTCCGCAGGCCGAAGCGCAACCGGCGGCAGAAGGAAAACAAGCGGCAGCTCCGGTGCAAGCGGCTCCGGTGGTGGGTACGGAAGAACGTATCCCGTTGCGCGGTTTGCGCAAAACCATCGCCAAGCGGATGGTGGAAAGCAAGTTTACTGCCCCGCATGTAACGATTATGAACGAAATCGACGCTGGCGAGCTGGTGGAACTGCGCAAATGGGCCAAACAGGCAGCGGCAGAGCGCGGCATCAAGCTGACCTACCTGCCTTTCATCATCAAAGCCTTGATCGCGGCCCTGCGCGAATTCCCGACGTTGAACGCGTCGATCGATATGGAGAAAGAAGAGATCGTCATCAAGCACTATTACCACATGGGCATTGCAACCGCAACCGACGACGGTCTCATCGTGCCGGTGGTCAAAAACGCAGACCAAAAATCGATCTTCGAGTTGGCGAAGGAAATCGCCGAGCTGGTGGAACGGACCCGTTCGCGCAAAGCGGCGCCGGACGAGCTGAAAGGCAGCACATTCACCATCACCAATATTGGTTCCTTCGGTGGCCAGTTCTTTACACCGATCATCAACTATCCGGAAGTGGCCATTTTGGGCGTAGGAACCATCACTGAAAAACCGGTGGCGCGTAATGGCGAAGTGGTCATCCGTCCGATGATGGCGATCTCGCTCAGCATTGACCATCGTTTGATCGACGGCGACGTGGCGGCGCGCTTCATGAACCGGGTGAAAGAGTTGCTGGAAAACCCGAATCTCTTGATGATGGAGATGAGATAAGATGGTAGTAGGAGATTTCGCGAACGAAGTCGACGTGTTGGTCATCGGCGGCGGTCCCGGCGGCTATGTGGCCGCCATCCGGGCCGCTCAGCTGGGACGTAAAGTAACGTTGGTCGATAAGGCGGAATTGGGCGGTGTCTGCCTCAATCGCGGATGCATTCCGTCCAAGGCGATCATCAGCGCGGCGGAGCATCTGACGATGATCAAGGATGCCAAGAAAATGGGGGTCGATGTCGAAGGTGTCTCCGTGGATCTCTCCCGCCTGATGGAGTGGAAAAACGGCGTCGTGAAGAAGCTGACCGGCGGCGTTTCCACGTTGCTCAAAGGCAACAAGGTGGAAGTGATCAAAGGGGAAGCCTATTTCAGCGGCAAAAACTCCGTCAAAATCGCGACGGAAAATGCCAGCCAAACCTATGAGTTCAAAGCCTGTATTGTGGCAACCGGTTCCCGTCCGGCCGAGCTGCCGTTCCTCAAATTTGACGGTGAGCGCATCCTCTCCTCGACTGAAGCGCTCAACCTGCAGGAAGTGCCGAAGCGCCTTCTGGTGATCGGCGGCGGCTATATCGGTCTGGAGCTGGGAACGGCCTACAGAAAATTGGGCAGCGAAGTCACCATCCTGGAAGGTGCCGACAACATCCTGCCCGGTGTGGATCAGGCCATGGTGCGGATGGTGTCCCGCAATCTGAAGAAGCTTGGTGTCACAGTCCACACCAAAGCGAAAGTTACCTCCGGTAAAAGAGAAGGCGACGAAGTCATCGTCACCGCCGAAGTGGGCGGCGAAGAAAAAACCTTCACCGCCGACTACGTACTGGTGGCCGTGGGCCGCAAACCCAACACCGACGAGCTCGGTTTGGATCAAGCCGGTGTGGAACTGGATGAGCGCGGGTTTATCAAAGTGGACAAACAACTGCGCACTTCCAATCCCAACATCTTTGCCATCGGTGACGTGGCAGGCGGCGCACTTCTGGCGCACAAAGCCAGCTACGAAGGAAAAGTGGCAGCCGAGGTCATCGCCGGTCAACCGAGCGAAGTGGATTATGTGGCGATGCCGTTCGTCATCTTCA
Organism: Polycladomyces subterraneus; assembly: GCF_030433435.1. NCBI lineage: Bacteria > Bacillati > Bacillota > Bacilli > Caryophanales > Thermoactinomycetaceae > Polycladomyces > Polycladomyces subterraneus. Next base: position 87,319 of record NZ_JANRHH010000035.1, on the reverse strand, counting down.
GCGATCCGGAAATCGCCTACACCGGTTTGAGCGAGAAAGAGGCCAAAGAACAAGGTTACGATCCGGTCGTCAGCCGGTTCGCCTTCCAGGCCAACGGACGGGCGCTGTCGATGGATAAAGCGGATGGATTCATCCAAGTCATCGCCGACAAAGAGACCAAGCAGCTTCTGGGTGTGCAGATCGTGGGTCCGGAAGCTTCCAGCCTGATTGCCGAAGCGGTGCTGGCCATCGAGATGGGAGCCAATGCAGAGGATCTGAGCCTGACCATCCATGCTCACCCGACCTTGCCTGAAGCGCTCATGGAAGCGGCAGAAGGCGTGTTGGGTCATGCGATTCACATGGTCAACAAGTGATGTTCGGTATTCAAACGAAAAAGGTTGCGTCTGGAACGTCCCGGACACCGGTAGATTGTCAGCAATCAACCGGTGTCCGGGTTTTTCTTATTTCAACGAAGGAAATCGACAGACTTTGTCGAAAAAACGGGTATAGCAAAAGAGGGGTGAGTGGATGGAAGTCTCAATTCAAATCGAAGTCCGTTCGACGGAAATCGACGTGATGGGCCATGTCAATAATGCCAAGTATCTGGAGTATTTGGAATGGGGACGTGAAGAATGGTACAATCGCGCCCAATTGCCGTTTGAAGAGTTTACCCGGATGGGGATCGGGACCGTCACCGTCCGGATTGAAATCAACTATCGCAAAGAAGCTACATTAGGTGAAAAACTGACCATCACCACGCGTCCTGTGCGACGGGGGCGCTCCAGTTTCGTGCTGGAACAAGTTATCGACAACGAGAAAGGGGAACGCGTCGCTGACGCTCTGGTGACCAGCGTCACCATCGATTTGGAGGAGCGGAAAAGCGTTCCGCTTCCCGAAAAATTGGCTGCGTATTTCCGGGAATCCCGATAATCCAGTAAAAATCCAAGATAAGCAGCAGGGACAGGAGAACACTGTCCATGGATTTGCCATCATACCCGCCGTCAGTAACCGGCGGTTTTTGTTCTATCCACGGGGACAGCGCAATCGGCCCAGTTCTTCCAACACACCTTCGATTTCCATCATGGTGAGCCGGTCGTTTTTTCGACGGATCATGTGATAGAGAGACAAGATTTCCTCATAGTCCTCCAAACGAAATTCCTGAGGGTCGATGAGTGCGGTGTTGACCAGTTTCAAGCGGGCCTTGATTTCATTGATCAAGTGAACCAAATTTTCCTGACTGGGGGTTTCCAAATTCATCGTGAATCCTCCTTCGGTGTTGTTGTTTGCCGTTTTTACCATTGTACCGAAAGACCAAACCAAATCCCACCGTTGAAAACGGGCCGCGATTGTTCAAGCAGGAGGCGAACGGCCGTGTCGCATAAAAATCAAGGGGGAGAATACCCCGAGCTGTATGTCCGCTTTTTGCGCTTGTTCAACTTGGACCGAGATTACTATACTTGTCACGATGTGATGGAAGAACTGTGGTTGGAAGAGGGGCGGGATTTGTTTTATCAGGGATTATTGCAAACGGCCGTCGGTTTGCATCATTACCGGAACCAAAATAAAGGTGGCGCTGTCAAATTGATGACGGCGGCGTTAAACAAGTTGGTCTGTTACCCGGATGTATTCATGGGTATTGACGTCGCCAAACTGAAACAGGATGTGGAAGCGTATCTGGATAAGCTGCAGGATCGTGCTCGACAGTCGATTCCCTATTACGACCTCACTATTGAGATTCTGGATCCCATATTGAAGCGGTTAGTGCACGAAGATAAGGGGTGATCGTGTGAGCAAACGGTACTTCACCTTAGACGAGGCGAACCGGTTGTTACCCGTCATCCGGAAAAATGTGTTGCAGTTGCAGCGGTTGAAAAGAGAGTTTGATACCAAATATCGGGAATTGCAGATGTTGAAAGCCGGTCAAGGGAAAGGGGGAAAGACGGGAGAGGATCCGTTTTTTGAACGGGAAGCAGAGTTGGAATTTCTCAACATTCAGGCTCGGGGTTTGATCAATTGGATCAATGGAACGGGGGCGCAGCTCAAAGATATCGAAATGGGACTGGTCGACTTCCCGTCTCTCATCGAAGGTCAGGAAGTGTTGCTCTGCTGGCAGGTGGGGGAAGAGTCGATCACACATTGGCATCATCCCTGGGAAGGATACCTGTACCGAAAAAAAATCGCCCACGAAGACGAGGGGAAAGACGAATAAATGGGTGCCGGTTTCTCACATGATAAGGGAAATAACGGTGGGAGGTGCCCCAATTGATGCCAGTCTCCAGATGGTTGCATGCTTTGGCGGGTATACGGCGGGAGATAGAACAACTCATGGAGGAGATATCGTCGGGCCACGATAGGACAGAAGAACGTCAAACCTTGTGGAACGCTTTGGGAGATTGGACGCAATCTGTGAAGGAACTGGAAGACCGGCTCACTCCCTTGAGCCATAGCAGTTGGAATCCCACGCATTGGGATCAGGTGGAAGCTGCTCCCATCAACCAACGTTTGACAGGCTTTCAACCCGTGTCGGACGAGAACGACTGGGCTCCCATGTTGTTGCGGGTATCGGAACAGACGGAACGCGTCCGCAACGCCCTTCACGACTTGTCCAAGGGAGAAGGTCGCGATGATTGGATGTCCATCAAACAACGCGTGCTTCAGATAGAAAACCGGCTGGCGGGACTGACCAACCGGTTGCACGGAACGGTGTATGCTTCGTTTTTGCCTTTTCAGGAAAACATCGAGTTTGACCACCGGGGTGAGCGGATCGTCATTGACGGGCCCGGGGACGATTGGTCGAACGGGTTAACGGCTGAACAAGGCCAATTTGACTAGCGCCAGACATTCCCGTGCTTTATGGTATGGCGTCCATAACATTTGCGAATGAACCGGAGCGGGAACGGCGCGAATGCCGGCACGTGCGGCATATTGCAAAGCACGATATTGATGGTAGTCGTGCGTCACCAAATACACCTCATCCCAATGATGTTCATCCAAGATCCGTTTGCAAAAACGGAGATTTTCTTCGGTATTGCGCGATCGGTCTTCCAATATCAGCGACGCTGCCGGCACACCGTGGGAGATGAGATAATCTTTCATCGCTTGCGCTTCTGTCACACCATTGCCCTCCGGTCCACCAGACAACACGATATATTGGACTTTTTTCTGTTCGAACAACTTCACGGCCATCTCCAATCGCTCCATCAATGCCGGACTGGGCCGATCATCCCACAAGGCCGCTCCCAACACGAGAGCGGCCTGTTTCTGACCTTCAGGCATGGGGGACGTATCGTACCGGGAAACGGACGGCCACCAGTAGATCAATACAGACAAACCAGTGATGACAAACAATACCATTCCCAACAATCCTGCGATTTTCAGCGGCATTCCTCTCCTCCATCTCAATCGTGACTACCCGACTGGTCCTGCAAAAGTTGACTCCCGCCGGCCTCCGCTTTCAGTTCGCCCGGTTGATCAAACATCGGACCGCCCCATGTTGCAACCCCATCCGCTCGGCGGCCTGGAATGCGTGATCGAGAATTTGCCGTTTTCCCTGTTGAGATCGATGTGAATCCCGTCCATCCATTCCTGTTCATCCGGAGGACAGGTAAACAGTATCCCCTCTTTTTTCTCGGTGAGGTAGCCAGGACGCACTTCGGTCAATTCGATGGCAAAGGATGGAGATCCGCATCCCGATGTCAGCGGTACCACGCGTACAGCCAGACGTTCCCCGTCTTCCTCCTGTGACAAAATCGCCTTCAATCGGGCGACGGCCAAAGGACTGATCCGAATGTCCATGAACCATTTCACTCCGTTTTTTTCTCTTGTCACCACTATAACAAATGGAGGATGAAACAAGAAGTGACAACCATATGGCATAAAATTCAGATCATTCGAATGTATGTATAGAACAGCATCAAATCATACATGAAAGATGAAATTTTATGTTAGGGACCCCTGTCGGGTTGGAGCGTATGAATGGAACGCGAAGGGGAAATGTGCATGATATGGACAGGAAAACACGGGTTCTACCAAACCAGACCGATGTGGTTGGGGAACGGAGAATACACGATTATGTGGACGACGAAACCGTGTGGGCAAACCGTTTGGCCGTACCGTTTTCATCTGTCTTTGGTGGACGAATCGGGGAACGATGTGGCGACGGTTCCGTTTGATTCGGATGAAATGGGTTGGGGTTATCATGTAGCCACGATAAAGTTGAACATAACGGGACGATATTATCTAAAAATCGGATCTGAGCATACTGAGTGGATGGTCAAAATGAAACGGATCGCCGTCGGTTCTTAGTTAAAAGGGCGAGCCGGGAAAGCAATTGGACAGTATTCAACAGACACGCTCTTCCGTTTCCATCAAATTGGCTATCGAGCATCAGTTTCAGCGCCGTTCCAGCGCTGATTATTTTTTATTATGTTATAATTATGAAACAAGTAATCACTTCCGGTGTGTTGATCACCCGTGAAGGAGGCACACAGAAATGAAATTGATTGCGGTGGACCCAGGACACGGTGGCGTGGATTCGGGAGCGGTGGGAAACGGTTTGTATGAGAAGAACCTGACGTTGAAAATCGGTCAATTGTTGAATGTGAAGCTGAAGCCGTATCAGTGTGCGGTGACGATGACCCGTGCGGATGATGTGTACAAAAGTCTGGACGAACGAACGAACTGGGCGAACAGTCAGGGAGCGGACTACTTTATATCGCTGCATCACAACACCTTCAGCGATCCGGATGCGCGTGGGTTCGAATCGTACATCTGGAATGGTCCCGTTTCGCAGTTCACCTACGACGCCCAAGCGATCATCCACGCCGAAGTGGTCAAGTATCTGAAGGGGTACAGCGTACCTGATCGCGGTAAAAAACGGGCCGATTTTCATGTCCTGCGTGAAACCCACATGCCAGCCGTGCTGCTGGAGAATTTGTTCGTCAGCAACACGAAGGACGCGGCCCTGCTCAAAAGCGACAGCTTTTTGGACGGTTTGGCCGATGCCATCACGTACGGGCTGGTACGTTGCCTGGGGTTGCAGCCGGATACCGCCAGTGTGTCTCAGGCGGAAACGGATCCGGATGCACCTGTGCCGGATACCAGCGATGATGCTAACGAATAAATGATTTGAGAGGCAGGTTGTTAACAAAGTCCAAGCTCCTTATTCCCGTTTTCGTGTCGGCAAATCGATCGGGACGCAACGTTTCCCAGACGAGCGACTGACCAAGCCCTGTCCTTTCATGGCGCAGGTGGAGCGAGCCGGGAACGCGAAGCGGACCGACTCATTAGATGCAACTTCGGCCCACTTTGTCAGTGGCCTCACAACCCGGCGGAGAACCGCCGGGTTGCTTTGTTTCTAGAACACCAACAGTGCTCCTCCGAAAATGACGATGCCGATCAAAAGGGCCATCATACAATAGCCCATGATATCACGTATGCCGAGTCCGGCGATGGCCAATACCGGTAATGCCCAAAATGGTTGGATCATGTTGCCCACCTGCTCGCCGAATGCGACCGACATGGAGATTTTCCCTAAATACTGTACGCTTGTCTCTCCCAACAGGCGGGCCGTTTCGATCGATACCGGTGCCTGAACAGCCCAGTGGCCGCCCCCAGACGGAATGAACATCGTGATGATGAGGGAGGCGAGAAAGTTAAAAAAGGGAAGAGTAGCTTCTGTAGCCCCTTCCACGAGCGAGCGGGCGAGCACGACGGCCAGTGACGGCGTGTGAGCCGGATCAGGCGAAAAAGTGATCAGCGCCATGATCCCGCCGTAAAAAGGGTATTGCAACAGTAAGGAACCCGAAGCTTTGGCTGCTTCCTTGAATGCTTGAATAAACCGGATCGGCGTGCCGTGAAACAGCAATCCGGCTACAGTGAACAGCATGATCATCGTATCGATTTTGAGAGTGGCACCGGCGATAATGAAGAAGTAATACAATCCCGCAGTCGCCACGAGGAGGTTGAAGATCCAAGCCCGCTCCAACCGGAATGCGAACGTGGATTCACTCGCGACAGCCATTTCTTGTTTGGCATCCATTTGGGACAGCCGGGCACGGTCTACCGGCTGGATTTGTTGGGGTTGCATCCATTTCAGCAGAACAGCAATGACGACGACCGTGACTACGACGGGAACCAAATTGTAAGCCGCACCCAATGTTTCGGAGACGGGAATGGTTTGTCCGGTTAATTTATGAATCCAGTTGAGCGAAGAAGTGGGATCGGCATTGGCCAATACGATGGAACTGGAAAAGCCGGATGCCCAGGTGATGAACCCCATATAGGCAGCCGCCACGAGATAGGCGAAATCCGCTTCTATTCGTTTGGATACTTCTTTGGCGAGCAATGTCCCCACTACTAATCCCAATCCCCAGTTAAAAAACGAAGTGATGGATCCGGTAAGGAACACCAGGACGGCTGCTTGGGATTGGTTGTTCGGCACAGAGGCCAACCGTCGTAGCGCCCGTTCGACCAATGGTGCTTGTGCCAGCGTGTACCCGCAGATGAGGATCAAGGTCATTTGCAGGGCGAACGTGAAAATGTTTTGCGTCCCCCATACGCCTTCATACCATACTTCAATCCATTTGCCCGCCCCCACTCCGGGCACGGCCAACCAAGCGCCAGCCGCCACGATGATCGTCAGCAGAACGGCGTACAGATATGGGTCAGGCATAAAGCGTTGGGCGAAACGAACGAATAGCTGAGTCAGTTTGACAAACATTCATGAACCTCCTGTTCCTGACCATAGATGATCAAATATTTTGAATGCAATATTGGCTCCTGCCACTGCAAAAACCTTCCCTTTAAAAATATTTGACAGCCTGTTCTTCGTCTTTTCGGTCGTTCTGCATCGACTGTATCTCCTTCCTTTCGGAAAGAAGTTTTCACTTTATTTCGCTACCACATTTGTATGCTAATGCGCTCACTTGCTTACCAGGTGCTGCCACCTTTACGCTTAGAATAGAATGATAATTCATTCTGTTCTCAATAAAGGTGAAGGAAGGGGATCGCATGCAGGTGAAGCCGGACCGGGTGATCCGCGCGCCGCGGGGGAACAGTCTGACAGCCAAGGGGTGGGTGCAAGAAGCAGCGCTTCGAATGCTGATGAACAATCTGGACCCCGAAGTGGCGGAGAACCCCGTTGAATTGGTCGTATACGGTGGGATCGGCAAGGCTGCGCGCAACTGGGAATGTTTCAATGCCATCACGACTTCGTTGCAGGAGTTGGAGAATGACGAGACGCTCTTGGTACAGTCGGGCAAACCGGTGGCGGTGTTCCGCTCCCATCCCGATGCGCCGCGAGTGTTGTTGGCCAACTCCAATCTGGTGCCCGCCTGGGCCAATTGGGAGACGTTTCGGGAATTGGAGCAAAAGGGATTGATCATGTTCGGGCAGATGACGGCGGGAAGCTGGATCTACATTGGCACGCAAGGGATTCTGCAGGGAACATATGAGACGTTTGCGGAAGCGGCCCGACAGCATTTCGGTGGCACATTGAAGGGGACATGGACCGTCACCGCTGGTTTGGGCGGGATGGGAGGCGCCCAGCCATTGGCGGTGACGATGAACGAAGGGGTGGTCATCGTCGTCGAGTGCGATCCGGCCCGGATCGAGCGCCGTATTCAGACCCGGTATTTGAACGTTCGGACCGACTCGCTGGAGAAAGCCCTGGAGATGGCCAAACAAGCTGTAGCAGAGAGAAAACCGCTGTCTATCGGTTTGTTGGGCAATGCGGCCCAGGTGTTGCCCGAACTGGTCCGGCGAGGAGAAATCCCGGATCTGGTCACCGATCAAACCTCCGCTCACGATCCCCTCCACGGATATCTACCGGAAGGTATGACACTGGATGAAGCGGCTGATCTGCGCAAACAGGACCCTCAAGGATACGTCAAGCGGGCGAAGGAGAGTATGGCCAAACACGTTCGGGCGATGCTGGACATGCAAAAACGGGGGGCGGTCGTGTTCGACTACGGCAATAACATCCGGCAGATGGCATGGGAAGAAGGGATAAAGGATGCATTTGATTTCCCCGGATTCGTTCCGGCATTCATCCGTCCGCTTTTTTGTGAGGGCAAGGGGCCGTTCCGCTGGGTGGCGCTCTCTGGCGATCCTGAGGATATTCGCAAAACGGACGAAGTAATCCTGCGGGAATTTGCCAGCAATCACCGGTTGGTGAGATGGATTGACATGGCCCAACAACACGTGCAGTTCCAGGGATTGCCTGCCCGCATCTGTTGGCTGGGATACGGGGAGCGCGCCCGATTCGGTCGGATCATCAACGAGATGGTGGCCAAAGGGGAACTTTCCGCTCCCATCGTCATCGGCAGGGATCATCTGGATTGCGGTTCAGTTGCCTCTCCCAACCGAGAGACAGAGGGAATGAAGGACGGGAGCGATGCCATCGCCGATTGGCCGATTCTGAACGCCCTGATCAATGCCGTCAACGGAGCCAGTTGGGTGTCCGTTCATCATGGCGGTGGTGTCGGCATGGGATATTCCCTGCATGCCGGGATGGTAGTCGTGGCCGACGGAACGCCGGAGGCGGGTCGGCGGTTGGAACGCGTCCTGACGAGCGATCCGGGAATGGGTATCGCTCGCCATGTCGATGCGGGATATGAACGGGCTGTGGAAATGGCGCGGCATCACGGAGTGAAGATCCCGATGTTGAGAGGCGATCGCCATTGAACCGACTCATTATTCACAATATCGGGCAACTGTTGACCTTGTGCGGTGCCAGTGACCGGCCGAAAACGGGATCGGCTCTATCCGACTTAGGCATCATCGAAAACGGGTGTGTGGCGATCGAAGGGGAAACCATCGCGGCCGTCGGTACGGAACAAGAAGTGTGGAACCGGATTCGCCAACGTTGGGGGGAGCGACTCTCAGTCGAAGTGGAAGTCGAAGTGGAAGCCGAAGTGGATGTGATCGATGCCGGTGGTCGAGTGGTCATGCCGGGGATGGTGGACCCACACACCCATCTCGTTTTTGCCGGCACGCGGGAGTACGAGCTGGAAATGCGGTTGCAAGGCGCCACCTATCTGGAGATTTTGCAGGCGGGGGGCGGCATTCTGGCTACAACGCGGCAAACGCGACAGGCGACCGAGGAAGAATTGCTCCGGCAAGCATCCAGCCGGCTGGATCGATTTTTGCAATATGGGGTGACCACAGTAGAAGCCAAAAGCGGTTACGGATTGGACTGGAAACATGAGTGGAAACAGTTGCGGGTGGCTCGTCGACTGCATGAAACCCATCCGGTCGACGTGGTGTCCACTTTTATGGGGATGCATGCGGTTCCAGAGGAGTATCGAAACAATCCCGACCGATATGTGGACATTGTGGTGGATGAGATAATTCCGCAAGTGGCGGACAAGGGACTGGCCGAGTTTTGTGATGTGTTTTGCGAGAAAGGCGTTTTTTCGCTTGAGCAGTCTCGACGCGTACTGGAGGCGGGCAAAAGGCACGGACTGATGCCCAAAATTCACGCCGATGAGATGGAATCGATGGGTGGTGCCGAATTGGCCGCGGAGTTGGGGGCCATCTCGGCCGATCATTTGCTGAGGGTATCGGATCGCGGTATTCGCCGATTGGCGGATACCGGCGTGATCGCTGTCCTGTTGCCAGGCACCGCTTTTTATCTGATGGCCCCGTTTGCCCGGGCGCGCGACATGATCGAGGCCGGAGTGGCGGTGGCCTTATCGACGGATTGCAACCCCGGTTCATCACCGACCATGTCGATGCCGATGATTCTTAACCTTGCCTGTTTGCACATGAAAATGACACCGGCTGAAGCGATTTCGGCGGCAACGATCAACGCGGCACACGCTATCGGGCGGGGACGGAAGATTGGCAGTCTGGAAGAAGGAAAACAGGCGGATCTGGTTCTGCTCGATGCCCCTCATTACGCGTTTTTACAGTATCATTTCGGTATCAACCTGATCGACACGGTCATCAAAAAAGGTCGAGCAGTGGTGAAAAATGGGCAGCTTGTCCGGCAGTGATGAAGACGGGTCAAAAACATGCGGCACTCGGAGGGTTGTGTCGCCCTATGACGGGATATTCGTGTCGCAACAAAGCGGTTTCCACCTCTTTTTGTCTAGTTTCGGAGACCGGCAGGGAATCAGAACCAGCACCGAGTAGCTTTAGGATTAACAAGGATCGCTCAGAGGGGGAATCGCGATGGAACCGATGGAAAAACAGGTGCCGGAATTGGAAGTTATCGATGAGCGGGAAAACAATGAGACTGAGGAGTTGTCCCAATTTCTCGTCATTGTCCATGACCACGAGAAAGAAGAGGAGACAGAGGAAGAGCCTGCGGAAAACAGCAATCCGTTCGCACGGTTGAAAAGGCAGTTTGCTCGTTTGAAGTCCCCGATTTCCAAAGAGAATGTCAAAGACCTGATCCAACAATTCTTTAAAGTGGTGGAGAAAAAGAAGAGCAATGAAATTCATGTGGAGCGGGATCAACGGCAGGTAAGTCTGAAGCTGGGATTTATGACCGGAAAAAAGGAATTGCATTGCGACTTTTGCGGGATCGAGGACCGTTTCTATGCCGGGGCGATGTTTGGTGATCTGTATGTGGATGGGACGCCGAAATGGATGATGTGTCCCAACTGCTTAACCTATTGCAAGGAACAAGGACAGGAGCGCTTTGAACAGCGTGTGCGGGCACGGTTTCATCAACTGGCATCTCGTTTGGAACGGGAAGCGCGTCGGGCGCGAAATCTGGCCACGGTGGAAGCGTTTCAGGTGCCCAATCAGGTGGAATGGGAAGCATGGGAAACAGCGTCGGCCGCCCTGGAAGAAGCAGCGGCAGGGTTTGAACCGCCGGTGGAAGAAGGAGAATCGTTCCACGAGATATGACGAGAGATACTCTGCCCCATCGCTTTTCTAGAAAGCGGTGGTTTTTTTTGTCGAATGAGTCGGTAGAAAGGATGATGACGGATGTCGTTTCAATATATTGAGCCGCCACGTTTGATCGATTGTCGCGGAGGGGCGGATCGGATGGATTGGAAGGTGAGTCAGTGGATCGCACCCTGGGACGGAAAGGAAGAGGTGGAGGCAGGGATTGTGGGCGTTCCCCTTTCGCGCTCATCGATCAGCCCTTCGGCGGCCAGCGAAGCACCTGACGCGATCCGTACCTGTTGGCGTTCGTTTACCCCTTATGATGCTGATCACGACGTGGATTTGTCCCTGATGAAGGTGAGGGATGTGGGCAACATCCGGATGCACACAACAGACATTTCCCGCTGCCATCAAAACATATTACGGGGAATGAGCGAGCTGTACGAACGGACGGCTGCGTTTCCCTGTTTTCTCCCGTTGATCGTGGGTGGAGACCACTCGATCACCTGTCCGTCCGTACAGGCCTTCGCCCGTCATCATGCTGGCAAAACGATTGGATTGATCCAATTCGACACCCATTTCGACGTGCGTAATCTGGAGGACGGTGGTCCCAGCAATGGGACGCCCATCCGCGGTTTGTTGGAATCGAGGGCGGTCGAAGGCGGTCACGTGTTTCAGATCGGGATTCATAGTTTCGCCAATGCATTGGCGTATCGGGACTATGTAAAAGAACAAGGCATCAACTTCTATACGATGCACCAAGTAAGAAAGGAAGGGTTGGGCCGCATTCTGTCGGAAGTTCTGCATATGCTCAACCGGTCGGTTGACCTGATTTACGTAACGGTGGATATCGATGTGTTGGATCTGGCCTTTTTACCTGGTTCTCCCGGACCATCTCCTGGCGGTATGGTTTCGTGGGAGCTGTTTGAAGCGGTGTATCGGCTGGGAAAAGAAGAGAAGGTACGTGCGTTGGATCTGGTTTGTCTGGACCCGTTCCGGGACGTTGGCATGCTCTCTGTCAAAACGGCGGCACATGTGCTCTTGTCTTTTTTGTCGGGGTATAAGGTACGGCTGGATGGCAGTAAGTAATCCCCGGCTTCTTGAGGAAGAGGTCTGGAAAGCAAGGGGGAGAGAGGAAAGGTGATCATACCCATACACATTACCCTGTCTCCATGGATCCGGTGAGGATACGGAGAACCTAACCGAAACAGCCCCTGCTTACAACCACAAGCTAGCAGTTGACATCGCCCTTCAACGAAAAGACGCGGCATTCGCCGCAACAACCGCGAGACCGTTTGTATCCTTCAATCATCTGGTAATCCATTCGTACAATGTTCACCTTCCATCCAAAAAGCGACGTCGATACCGGCGTATCACTTGGGAGGTTTCCAAGACCACCAGCCAAACGAAGTTGGAAAAGACCGGATCATAAGCGGGTTCGATCGCCAGTTTGGCCCCCAATCGACAATATCCTTTGAGAAGTGGCGGCAGTTTGCTCATGATGTCTTTCTCCCGCCCTTCTATATCGACAAGCTTCAACCCTTCAACTTTTCGACTGGGAATGGGCCGAATACCAAATTGGTCGGTCAGCACCCCATTCCGGTGCATGAGACTGTAGATGCAGTTCAGCTCTTCTAGCTCCGATAGCGGTAGACTCGCACAACCGATCAGGTAGCGAAAACGGTGTTGTTGCAAATAATCCGCGATACCCGCCCACAAATACTGTATCGTTTTCCCGTCGCGGTACTCCGGTGCGACACAACTCCTTCCCAACTCCAACGTCATCGAAGACCATGTCCGAAACGCGGAAAGATCAAATAACGATTCGGAATAAAAGCCGCAGTGCCGCTGTACCCGATCACCCGGCAACAAACGATACGTCCCAATCACTTCCCCAACGGCATGGTCCACGACGATCAAATGGTCGCAATAAGTGTCATAGCTGTCGTATTCTTCCTTTTGGGGGTTCGCCAACAAACGGTTGTTCTTTTCCTCGACAAACACCCGATAGCGCAATCGGTAGACTTGTTGCCGTTCCTCCTCATTTTCCGCCAACTTGACTGTCAGCTGGGTGAGTGTCTCCAGTGTTTTCGCCAAAGGGACCCCCTCCTTGGGGAAAGGTGTGTTTCCCGAAACCAAATGAATTGTATCAAAAACCTGTGTAGTGGAGATTGAGCCCCTTTTGCGCTATCGTTAATAAACGAAAATAGGGAACCGTGATGGTTCACTTCTGGATGTGGGAGGAGGTTGTGAGATGCTGATCAGTATAACACCCCTCCACCCCCTACCGTTTCCCGCCTGCGCATCGTAGCGGTTGGCGATTGTCGTCTGGCGGGAAATCCGGTTTCCTTTCACTGAGTGACTCTCCTACACTCCAATCGCTAGGGCGTGTCTGGTTAGTCCGTAAAGTGAGCGAAGACCCGGAAAGCACAGGAATGAAATTGAGGGCAACCTCCTCTCAGCGAAGCGTACTTTGCCCGCACCCTGCGCTCCAGGTCGGAGCGGCCATGGCCTGCTTCCTTGCAGGGCGCAGGTGGAATGAGCCGGGAAAGCAATCGAACAGTATTCACCAAGCATGCTCTAGTCGGAAGAATCCGACATCACCCCTCCTCCACCACTTCCCCTCGCAAAGGCTCCAATCGTTATGAGAGTTCTGTGATGACCTCCTCTTCCACATGATGATGGCGCAGTGCTTCCGCCAAGTGACCGACGACGGCGTCGAAATGCTTTCATGGGCCTTTTTCATAGTGACGCCGGTGTACCGTGGAGCTCCACCGGTCGCGTAGATGAGAAATTGTGTCTGGTGACGACGTTGGTGTTTCATGTCCGTATGACGAAAAAATGGTTGCAATAACGGATCGTTCAGCACACGGTCATAAAACGTGCGTACGATGGCGATGATTCCCTCTTCCCCTCCCAATCGTTCAAATAGGGTCGTAGTTTGGGTGCCTGACATTGGTTTTCCCTCCCCAGCAGCAGGTTTTGGGTGTCCTTCTGTCTACACTGTATCTCGTATCGGGAGGGGTCACAGTGGCGGCCATCACAGTTCACCGTTTGTCCAAGGACGAGTGACATTTTTCGTTTCCCATCTAGAGGTGTTTCCACTGAGTGCCTTCAAAATTCCACTGTGTAAGGATTTGTCATCACGGGGTTTTTCATGGTTTGTGGGCGGTTCGGTTCGGGAAGGCTGGGAAAGGAGGAAAACGCCAAGCCACAGGAGCGTGATCAGGATGGGTGAACGCAACCAACCCAAAAAAGTGTTACAACCTCCCCAACATCAGTCCCGGCAACCGGGGATCGAGGCGGAGATGGTACCGATGCCGAAAGCGGAGGACCCTGCTTATCGCGGAAGCGGCAAATTGCAGGGTAAAGCGGCCTTGATTACCGGTGGTGACAGCGGTATTGGACGGGCAGTGGCGATCGCGTACGCCAAAGAAGGGGCGGATGTGGCGATTGTTTATCTGGATGAGCATGTCGACGCGGAGGAAACAAAACGACGGGTGGAGGCGCATGGCAGGCGGTGTGTGTTGATCTCAGGGGATATCCGGTATCCGTCGTTTTGCCGATCCGCCGTGGAAGAAACGGTTCGCCGATTGGGGCGGTTGGATATTTTGGTGAACAATGCCGCCGAACAGCATCCTCAGCTTGACATCGCCCAAATCACACCGGAGCAACTGGAGCGGACATTTCAGACCAATGTGTTCTCCTGTTTCTACTTCACCCAGGCGGCGTTGCCCCATCTTCGCGAAGGGAGTGCCATTATCAACACCACATCGATCACCGCCTACCGGGGGAATGCCATTTTGCTTGATTATTCATCAACCAAAGGAGCGATCGTTTCATTTACCCGGTCGTTGTCCCAGGCATTGATTCAGAAAGGCATCCGGGTCAACGCGGTAGCGCCGGGGCCGATTTGGACACCGCTGATCCCCTCGACATTTACCGCGGAACAGACAGCCACCTTCGGCTCCAACGCACCGATGCAGCGGCCGGGTCAACCGAGCGAGGTGGCACCATGCTATGTGTTTCTCGCATCGGATGATGCGTCGTACATGTCGGGGCAGGTATTGCACCCCAACGGAGGAGAAGTGGTTAACGGTTGACGTATTTCGAAATTCCCCGGGAAATCGACATAAGGATGGGAAGGCGGGGTCAACCGAGACCTTTGACATGATCGAAACTGTTTCGTCGTTTCAACAGCCGAGCAGGATCCAAAATGATACACTCCTTTTGGTTCATGGTGACGATATCCTCTTTTTGGAGTTTGCGCATCAAACGGTTGATTGTCTCTCTGGAGGTACCGACGGAATGGGCCAACTCACGGTGGGTAAGCGGGAGGGTGATGCGCCATCCCGACTCTCTCATGTCGCCGTGTGTTTGGGCTAGTTGAATCAGGACGGAGATTAGGCGTTGTTCTGTTTCATGCAGGCTGAGAATTAACATCTTTTCTGTTAGTGACTGAATCTTGTCTCCCAAGGTGCGCAAAAGTTCCATCATCTGTTCGGGTCGGTGGATCAGCCATTCTTCAAAGGCGCGAACCGGCAGAGCCGACAGCTCCGTCCGTTGGATGGCTTCTGCTGTGGCCGAATAGGGGCGTTGTCCGAATAAGCCGTTGTGAGGAAATCACTCCCCCTTTGGGTAATCTGTTTCCGTCGGCATCCGTTTTGTACGTTTTCACACAGCCGCTGTGAATGAAATAAACGTA
Source organism: Polycladomyces subterraneus (assembly GCF_030433435.1). NCBI lineage: Bacteria > Bacillati > Bacillota > Bacilli > Caryophanales > Thermoactinomycetaceae > Polycladomyces > Polycladomyces subterraneus. Next base: position 71,793 of record NZ_JANRHH010000035.1, on the reverse strand, counting down.
TGTTCGCGGACTTCCTTCCGTAAATACAATCTCACGTTTGTTTAGCGTCCGAAATTTCAACTGGGAAACAAATGGAGCCATTCGTCTTTGGGTACGCCCGAAAAGATGGGGATGTTTCTGAGCAATCGATCCTTCTCCTGCATTTGATCCCTCGATTCTACCAATGGGAATTTCCTGTTCTCTCTCTTCATGATATGATAGAATCGCTGGACAATGGTGAGGAGGTAGACATCGTGTCTCAAGAACGTACAGGTGTGGTCACCTTCAAAGGCAATCCGGTGACCTTGATCGGACCGGAAATCAAAGTCGGTGATGTTGCCCCCAACTTCAAGGTGTTGGCCAATGATCTCTCCGAAGTGACATTGGACGATACCAAGGGCAGCGTACGTATCATCAGTGTGGTACCGTCGCTGGATACGGGTGTTTGCGATGCGCAAACCCGTCGGTTCAACGAAGAAGCGGCAAAATTGGAAGGCGTGCACATTTTGACGATCAGCGTGGATCTGCCGTTCGCTCAGAAACGCTGGTGCGGCGCCGCGGGGATCGACAAAGTGCAGACACTGTCGGATCACCGCGATCTCTCCTTCGGCACGGCTTACGGCGTTGTGATCAAAGAACTGCGTTTGTTGGCGCGTGCGGTATTCGTCATCGACCAAAACGACAAGGTGGTCTATGCCGAATACGTACCGGAAATCGCCCAACATCCCAACTACGAAGCGGCAATTGGAGCGGCCAAGAAAGCCCTGCAATAAAGGTTGAGGATTTTGAGTACAGCCCCCGTGCAGCAATGCCGGGGGCTGATGATATTGGTGTGATGAGATTTTCCCTCGCGGGCAATTTCCTCTCCAATGCGTGTCTGGCAATCAATAGATCAAATTGGCTTTCCAGGATCCCCCCCCTATTGTAGACACGCCCTAGTGCAGTGTACTTTGCCTACGTCTTTCGCCCCAACGGCTGGTCAAAGAACAACAGAAATGGATCGAAGCCTTGAAAGATCGGTTTAGAGGGCAAAAAAGGGAAAGTAAGAGCCCTCTGTTTTTGGCTGGCCAATCACTTTCCCTTTTTTCTGGAGGGAAACCCTGGACTATTCGAATTGGTTTGAAGTAATCGAGCTTCTCATTTTTAAGGAATGGTTGATCTGTTCCGCTTTGGTCAGGGCGTTGTAATCCTTCAGGACATCATTCGGTTCGTTGCCTTGCCCGATAACATAATTGATGAAACGCATTCCCATAAAGTCAAAAATCCAGTAAAATTGCTGAATCAGCGGAAATCCTTTCACAAGGGGATTGTCGCCCCCAGTGATGACAACGATCGCCTCTTTTTCACTCATCCGTTCTTTAAAGGTGAGGTCCGCGTAGTACATAGACCAGCGGTCGATAAAGTTTTTCATGATCCCCGACATTCCGTACCAGTAAATCGGTGTTGCAAACGATGTCGTGGGAGAGCATCTCCCGGACCAATCGGGGATGGTCATCGTGGACCGGCATGAACCCTTTGGGGTCATGCCGTTGATCCCGGATTGGCTGGATCGTCTGGTCCATCAAGTGAATCTTTGTGCAATGCAACCCGTCCACGATGATATCCGCTAGCAGTTCCGAGTTTCCTCCCTTCCGGGTGCTCCCGTACAATGCTAAAATCCGCACGCCGAACATCCCACCTTTCGTTTGTCAGTCTGGTTATATCGTTGGAACTTCTTCTGCGAGTGACTCAAAAAAGCAGGCATCATTGCTATACCCCTCTGCCTACCAACAGTGATTGATTTCATAGCGAAGTGATTCAATTCTTTCTTTTTAAAAACTCCCTTCAGCGTATCCTCCATTCTCCTGCAATGAAATAATCTATTCCTATTCGCACTAAAAACAGGAAATTGAAACATGATGAATTGCTCCGTAAACCCCAAACTTAGACCTATAAGGCGTTCATCCATCGAACCCTCCCTTTTTATAAGTATAACAATCCCAGAAACTATGGATCACTGGATTATATTCTTCCTAGTCCTCGCTTTGGGATGCCATACTTGAGTCATTTGAGGATCGAATGCCGAGAGTTGGCGGTCGGTGTTAAAGGTTCACAGAGATCTCCGTTAATGTATGTTACCAGATATCTGAAAACCCATGATGCAAAATGGCTTTACTTTTTACCCCATCTGAAACCGTAGATTTTACATGTATCTTGGTCGAACCCCGTAAATAGGCTTTTTGATCAAAAATGGCTCCTAGCGTACGTTTCCTGAGTCCTAAAAAAGAAAAGGAGAAGAATCACTCTTCCCCTTTTTTAAACAACGAATCCAACTTTTTTATTCAATCCAACCCACTGGGGTATTTAAAATCTTTCCGTTTTCAATCACATGTAGATTCGTTCCATCTACGTTCATGGTGTACATTTTGTTCGGATCCTGGGTATTTGGCAACTGTTGTAGGACCAGTTTTTTGCCATCTGGAGACCAAACTGGATGTTGGACATGATCAGTAATGTTACCCGTACGGTTTATTTGGTTGTTTCCATCTGCATCCATGGTATAAACATCGGCTTCATCATAGATATAGCGACCATATGCAATCATTTTTCCATCTGGAGAATACGTAGGGTCATACTCAGCGGTCTCGTTGCTTGCATCTCCCGTTACTTGTCTCTTGTTGGTTCCGTCTGCGTTCATCAAGTACAAGTGGTAACGTCCGGTCTCATCGGATTGAAACACCAACTGGCTTCCATCATAGTTAATGTCTACAGCCGACTCATCTGCTGGTGTTTCGGTAACTTGAGTGATGTTACTTCCATCAGCATCCATCACAAAAATATCATGATAACCACCCGTCATTGAATCTCGTACGAAAGCGATCTTTTTTCCATCTCCGGACCATTTCGCCCCGTCTCCTTCAGTAAGTACAACTCTATTGCTTCCGTCTAGCTTAGAGACTACGATCTCCGGTTTCCCTGTAGTTGAGTTATATTGAGTAGCCAATACTTTTGTTCCATCTGGAGATACATCGGTGATTCTGAAAGAGAGCTTTTCTAATTCCTCATCCTGACTCCCATCCGGTTTCATACGATTCAAGAAGGTTCCGGATGGCGGTGTGTCGTCTACCTCTGGATTATAAGGGCCGAAAACCGTATGGGTATAAAGGATTTTCCCATCTAATTCATCTTCTGGTGCAGCAAAGACCGAATGTGGAATCATAAACATTACGAAAGCGACAGATAGGGACAAGTGAAATAGCTTTTTCATCATTTTTCTCCTTTCTGGTATAAAGAATGTCTTACATTGTTTTATTCGTAAAAAGCATATATTTTTGTGCTTACATCAATGGTTTGAGTTCATGACGATTGGTCAACGGCAACCCATCAACATTTCCTTTAAAGTGTTGAAAATCTCTTTCCACCATTGACGGAACTGTTTGATTGTTTTGCGGGTAAAATGCCAGATCAATCGACCCGGGTGGACAATGGCATGAATCACAATCCATCGGAGCGGTCGGTAGATTCCATAAACCAGTATCCATTTCAATCCCCGATAAATCCACAAGGTGACGAACCAAGCCCACGAGAGAGGGGGGCGTATCACATATAACCATAGCCAACGGAAAAAAGGAATGAGCAGGTGATTGAGCACCCATCTCCCGGCCCCGGCGATCAGGCTCCAGATTTGTTTGGCCATATGTGACAGTTCGATAATCAAACGTTGGCATGTTCGCCAGATCCAGCTGATCGGAAGTCGGATAGCAAAGCGCCAGATCCGGGGGACCCAGATAAGGATTCCCCGCCAAATCCACAGAAACGGCAGTTTGATGGCTCCGCCAAACCCACCGCAATGGTGGAAAAATGACATACTGCCATATCCACCGGATAGGGAGGAGGATGCAAGTACGCCACAGAAGATACAGCGCGTGAAAGGCAACGTCAAACAGCCAACGAATCGGGAGAACGATGCACCTGTGCCAAATCCATGACAGCGGGACAACCAATCCGAACCGCCACAACCCCTTTGCAATCGACACCAGCACCAACAATAGCCAACAGACTGGCACCGCAATGATGCGAAAGAATCGCGTCAGCGGAGAAACGATCAGATGATGCCACGTCCAGATCATCACTTGGGAGAACCAATGTGAAATGGGGATCACGATATGCTTCCACACCCATTTCACCGGGGCGGTGATGAGATGATTCCATGCGCAGCGAATAGGTATGACAATGCACCATCGCCAACACCATCGTCCGATTGCACTCAAAGAGCGACTGATCCACCGGAAAAATGGATACAGAAAATGATGCCAGCACCAACGGGGAAAAGTCACAATCAAATAGATTGGCAGGGCTAAACAGAATACGATGGCTCGAAGAACGGCTTCCACATAACGCCGCCAGACGGGACGTTCCTCTTCCATCCGCCATCCCCTTTCATTCCACATTTTGCGGCGGGTTCACGATATCACAGAAAAATGGATTTGTACAAAAAATATGTGGTTAGTGAAGATGGCGAACCATATTCCGTGAAGATACAAGCGAGTTTGTATTCCGCCATTATTGTTTGGGAGTGCGGGGATTTTTCCGTTTGGGGGAGTGATAAGGATTTGTGTGACGCCACAAAAGTGGCGTTTTTTTATTTTCACTTTGGAATAGTGCGGTTTTTGTTAGATCATTTGTATGGGTTTACCCAATTGGGATTTTCCTCGCTATACCTGACTGCACTGGGGACACTCTTCAAAGGAGTGGTTTCTCTTTTCAAAAATGAATGTTTTTGAGACTCTCCGACAAAGCCCCTTGTGTTGCCGCCAAATAGGCTCAGGTTTTTACTGACTATTCCTACATTAATAAACCATAAAAAGGTGGCGTTTTCGGTTGACGCGGGTTTTGCTCGTCTCAAAAAAATTTCGTAACCTCTGACATATCTCTTTATCGAAACAAACACTACAAAAGTACCATTATACTAGGTATGAAGGACTATGCATTTAACAAATATTTCCTGTTTCCCTGATGGGGTGATAGAGAGGAAGGACCAAGAACCAGAGAAAGCATCATTCTAGGGGGGGACACCAATAATGCGAAGCCAAAAAAGATTACTGCCTGCGCTTTTTAAAGAATCAAAATCAGGTAAGAATTCCTATTACATATGGCTTTATGAAGGAAGCCACTTAAACAGTCCTATTATTTTGATACAGCGCGAAGGCACAACTTGGTCTCTTTTTCAAATTTGTGTGTTCAGAGAAGGCAAAAAAGTGATTGGTGATATCGTGAAGATCACTCAAGGGATTACATCGGAACAAAAAGCACGGCGATACGCCATGGAGGCCTTGCTAAGTATGTGTAAAAGACATGAGCGTATCTTAACGGGATAATCTATTGGGGAAGACCGAAACATATTTTCTTACACTACGACGAGTGCGGATTATTTCCCATCAAGGCCATTTACTACAGGAAACCTGTATTAAGGACCTTTAATGGGAGGAAATTTGTTTTGTTACTTCGACTGATCAGAAAATCATATTTACAACAGAAAGCGATCACCATTACATATCAAACAAAGAAAGGCAAGGAACAATATACCGGATACGTCGTCGATGTTCTCCCTTTTGAACAACTGCTGGTTATGCGAGTCAGAAAGAAGATGAAAATATTTTTGTTGCAAAGCATTACTGAAGTGAGAGAATAAAAGGCGTAAAAGTGATAAGGCGTCATCAAAGGGACTTAAAACCCCTACTTTTTTATTTCCTACCCTTATCCAGTCAACGGCCGCCCGTGGCACCGTCTCGACCACCCGTTTGGCTCCTCCTAAGCCCGAGCCCGAGGCCGGCTCGGGCTCTTCTACCTTAGTTACTTCCCCATTGTTAGTTCTATATAAATTTTATGACTATTAAAATGAAAGAAGAGGGTATAAATGGAACCAGTGGAACCTCAGTCCATACTGGTTTATGGTTACCAACTATTACATCTATTCATCCTAAAACAATCTAGATAAAATAGCTGTAACTATTGTGGGGTGATGAAATGACTGATAAGAAATGACTGATAAGCTCAATGAAATAAAAAAGGAACTAGACTCTATTCTCCCCAAGTTGAAGAAATTAGCCCAAACAATTGAAGAACTCTTGTCCTCATCAGGTTTCGGGGATGATGACGAAAAGCGTTTCATGGTTAAAGAATACCGCTATCTTGGCTCTCTATTGGATGACATGGTGACATATGCAGAATGTTTGGCACGTGAGTGGGGTGACAGAGGAGTGACTGATAAGCTCAACAAAATAAAAAAGGACCTGGACTCCATTCTACCTAAGCTGAAGCAATTGTCCAAAATTATTGAGGACCTACCCTCATCAGGTTTCGGGAATGATGACGAAGAACGTCTTCTAGTTAAAGAATACCGTTATCTTGGTTCTTTAATGGATGACATTGTAACACATGCAGAGTATTTGACATGTGACGTGGTAGCCGAAGGTTATCTTCGACTGAATGAGAACGGTCGCTACCAATGTTTGGGCATCGAATTGCAAACTGGTAGCATCATGGAGCTATACATTTACTCTGAATCAATGGAGCAGCCGGAATGGATGGTAACTCGGCTTGCATATACAAGAGAAAAGGGATATCACGCGCTTGACTATCCAGACTTAGAACTAAACGGAGTCCGAGCAAGGATTCGCCGCTGAATTCGCACTTCCTACTATTTTGTCGCACAATACAATATAAATAATGTGTCTTAACTTTAGGTCAGCTCATGGTACGTCGTGCTGTTAGTGATTCGGCAAACCCATCCGATTATTTATTGGTAAAAATAAGATTTGAGTAACAGCGTGATATCGTGATATAAGAAAATCACTGTCATAATATCGTCACTTATTTTGTGCAATTTATCACAAATTCTTTTGCAAGCCTTTTATATACTGAAAATGTCAAGAGTCCACTCGGTTGATCTAGGGGTGTTGGAAAGAGATGAAACCCTCTTTCTCTGTTTTGTCCACCTCTTGCTTTCCACCCTCTCTTGCTTTCCACTACCATCTCCAAATTAGGTTTGGCGCGGACACCGCGCTTTTTTCTTTTTAATTCCGTCTTTGGGCGTGGGCGGCGGAGGGAAAAGCTCTTTATGATGTTTCTAACCTAATTTACGTTAAGGGAGCCGGTGTTTGTTTCATGGGGGTTCTATTGACCGAAATCCTCCCAATCTAATCCTCTCATTTTACTTTTCAAGCCATTTTATCTTTCTTAGGGGTAGCCACTGTTTTCCTAATAAATGGAAAGATGACTTGAGGCTATACATAGCCACTCAAGAAGGGGGTTAATGCTTCGCGTAATATTCAGCTAAAGCAGCAAAGGACTTCTTTGGCTCCCATGGCATGTCGTTATAGGTTGTTCCATTTCGATCAGTATAGGTTTTGACCACACTATAACTGGCCATATCCAAATCGTATAACGCATTTTCGTTAAACGGATAGCTTGGCATTACAAAAGTAAATACAAATGCTCCATTCACTTTTTCTTCATTAAAAATGTCCAGCAACTCAATAAGATAATTGGCCTGTACGCTTTCATCCCGGATAAAGTTACCTTTAAGCTGTTTGGGTGTTTTGCTCCAATCCACAATTGCCCAACCGTAGCCTCCCTTATCTTCGGCCCCTTTGTAGGTGCAGCAACCGAACTCAGTAATGACTACCGGTTTACCGTGTTTATAGTAAGCTCTTAACTTCTCACGGTAAGAGTTCTTATTACTTGCATCGCGGTAGTAATCAATAGAGACGAAATCAAACAGGTCCCATTTCACATTTTCCCAAGGGCCTGATGCATACGTGAGCTGGCCATGAAAATGTTCTCTAATCACAGTCACAGCTTTTGACAAAAATGCATTTAAACGTTTGTTGAAATAACCTTTTCGAATCGTGCTTTTCAGCAAGCGCCAGCGTTTCATAAAAGTGTTGATCCGGTCAAATGCTGTATCTCCATCAACGAGCCCCTTCATAAAAAACGTAAGCTCACATCCGGCTACAAAAACAACAACCGGAGACTGCGTCCGTAATTTTTCAGCCGCCTTGGCGCATTCGCCAAAATAACTCAGCGTTTCTTGTTCATCCGCATCAATATAAGCTGGAGAAAACCAGACTTCCAACCCCTGTTGAATCGCAAATTCAGACGCCATGACAAGTCTTGAAATTTCCTGACCGGAAATCCTTACGGCATTGCAATGCAAATCATTTTTTATAATTTCCATTTCACGTTTAACGATAGCAGGATCGAATTTATCACGAGATGATGATTCTTTACCCCTGGTAAACGTGCCTACGTCGTAATTGATGCCTTTACGATTAATCATTTGATTGTTCTCCATGGTCGATATCTCCTTCTCATCGTTACTCTAATTTCAGTGTATTATTTCTACAATGCCCCCATACGCTTCCTAATGAAAACCCGCTCCTGAGCTGATCATTAGCAATTTGAGTGGATATTGGTTTATTGGTTAGCTCGCTCATGAATTCAACATTGATTTTTCGAGCGTTGATTTGAATTAGAATACGGATGGATGCGGCAGATCAATGCGGCTGCCCCAGATACGGAAAAGATGATCAAGCTTTCGCTCAACTCTCCGTCGTATCGCGTTAGAGCAACGGATGCACGAAATAAGTATCCACCTTGAAACATGTAGAACTGGATGGAAAAGTCATTTGGGTCGCTCCCCATGGAAAAGAAACAACCTGAAACGGTACTGGGAGTATCTCCGAGAGCATTTTTTCAGAGGAAAAGAATATCAAGAAATACACTTTTTTTATCCGGAGAAGAGAAAGAACAACACCATCCTATAATAGGGCAGTTGATAGGATAGTTGATGGGGTAATTTATGGAGTAGTTGATAGGGCAGTTCATAAATGACGAAACCCCTTGAAAGACCGTGGATCAACCCGGATATTTTCTCGTAACTTGTTTCTCTCAGAAACACCATTCATTTTTCTCTCCTCCCGTACTCCGCCGAGACGGCCGTCTTTCAGGAGAAAGTGTCCTCCGGCTCAAATCCCGGCCGGTTTGGTCAGATCCGCCCGGGGGATGTCATGGATTTCGGCGCTCGGGTAAATGCTGCGGATCGTGTCATACACGCTGTTTTTGTGAAACATATCACATATTATTTATAGGTTGTAGAAGATAAGATTTGAATAAAAGCACGATATAAGACAATAACTGTCATAATATCGTCACTTATTTTGTGTAATTAATCACAAACTCTTTTGTGATCCTTTTATATACTGAAAATGTGAAATGGCTCCATTCCATCTAGGGGTGTTGGGAAGGGGAAACCCTTGCGCCCTCCTTGGGTTCGAATCCCACCCCGGCTAAAGGGAAGGTTCCGACGCATGTCGGAACCTTTTTTTGTATGGAGGAAGAAAATGACATATATCGGATCGTCAGAAAGGGAGTTAAAGGGTTCAGTGCTCTACAAAAAACAGGCTTTTGAACCGGTGACGCTGCGGATAGATGGGGGCATACGATACCATGACAGGAAAACAAAAACAGGGAGTGAGTGTTTGAATGGAACGCCAACCTTATATGCAATACCCGATGATGGACTACCCGATGATGTATTACCCGATGCATAGACATTACTGTATGGTGGATTACCACAGACTGTACAAAGCCTATCGTCTAAGCAAAAAAACCACCAGAAAGCTGAAAAAGTTAATGAGGGAATGCCACTGTGATGGCTACTATCCTTATCGTGAATCATCCAGTTTTTCCCGGTGGGAAAGCTCGTCAATGAGTTTGTATGACACAGGGGGACAAGTTAACCGGTGAGGGCAGGATGAAAATCGATCCTTGTGACACATTATGCTTGTCAACGACCGTGTGATACGAGTAAACACACAAATGTAGGTAACCAAAAAGCGGAATTATAAACCACTCCTAGAAGAGAGTGGTTTTTTGTGTCTTTGGCTTTTTCAAAAGTGGCTGTCGTCCTAGCGTAAAGGGGCCATTTGCTAGGGACATGGGGATTTCTTTGTTTCTTACAGCCCAGTCCGTGGACAATCCCCCCGTTAACACCCTTCTGTTTTCAAGCCTAATAAATATTCGGACACGCAAATTATGTATCACCCAGTCCGGTTCCTGATCCAAACATCCATGACCTTAGATACGCTCTATGAGGGTCTTTTTAAAGAAACCCGGTTTGGGGATCAATCTACATAACCGGGTTAGCTGAGGGATTCACTTTCTGAGGGATACAGCTTGTTGAACGCAATTTCTCACTATGCGTTCATGTCGAGGGGATATCCGCATACATAATACCTATGCCATTTCCACCTATTGGTGCATGGCCCACAGACTTCGTTCAACGGAAAATTCACGTACAAGCTAACCACCAGTCGTACACATCTACCTATATGGTGTCATGAGGGCCTATGACATACAAATTGCGAAGATACTCCTTTAAAATCTCGCCGTTTCAGGAAAGCAGGTACTTCTCTTAAACGAGTAGGTCGATGTCCTGGTCCACCTATGTTATTGGGACGAGGCCCTGGGTTACGTGAGGCCAGGGGAAACTCTCGTTGATTGGAAGTTGGATCGTCTGGGTCGATCCCTGAAACACCTGATTGAAATGGTGAACGAACTTCATGAAGGGGCATAGGCTTCCGTAGTCTTCAGGAAAACATGGATACCACAAGCAGCGGCGGGAAACTATTTGGAACGCTTGCCGAGTTTGAACGGGAGATAATCCGGGAGAGAATGCAGGTTGGTCTGGCTGCGGCTCGTGCAAGAGGGAAATCGGGCGTACGGCCACGGGTGATGGATGAGCGGAAAGTGGAAATGGCTCAATCTCTTATGAAGGATCCCAATCTTTCCATTTCCTTCACCAAAAAACGCCAGCCGTTAGGCTGACGCTAATTTTGATTTCTGCACTCCATTATCTTAAATGATTGAGAACGTTTTTTGTCATTTGTTGAATGCGGGGGTCGGCATGGGCGAAATTGGGGTTATATTTCGCTATTTTTTCGTGACCAAATGGATCTAAAAACCAGCTCCACAAAAAAGTTCCGGTTGCAAAAAACTTCGTCCCCGAAGGTCTCACTCCCCAAACGACATCAGAGTAGCGTTTCTGTTTATGGACCTGAACGGGGGAATGTGCGATAACATCTACTTTCGCATGAATTCGACCTTTATATTGATTGATTTCTCCCCCAATGACTCCGTTGATTTTATCCCCTTTTTTTAATCCCGTTCCGTTGTAGATCCAGTGATCCGGCATTGAAACGACGAGGGGGGCGGTGTGAAAATCATCTGGTATCCCATTGTAACTGTTACCGATGACCTCTTCTTCCGGCTCTCTAAAGGGTGGATCGATAAACTGTCCCGTACTCATCGAAGGATGTTTTTTAAAGAAAGGATCTTTTTTTGTCGCGTATTTATAGCAAATCATGATTCTGTTTGGATTTCCGTTATTGTCCTCATTAAAGCGGACTTTCCAATAGCCTACATTTGCGCCAAAGGTTGCGAGATTAAGGTTTTTTTCGGTGTGAGTCTGTATTTCCCGGCGCTCTTCCGAAGACCAATATTCCGAGTGTCCGGCAATGATCAATGCTTTGATATGCGACCGGTTAAGAATTCCTTCATCAATATCCGTGTCTGTAATGTAAGTAATGTTATAGTTGTTTTTTTCCAACCAACGCACCAAATTATATTCGAACTTAAAAAATTGTCCGCTGCCGTATCCGTCATCAAAGGGGCGGTTAAAAGAAACCATGTAGGAGATTTTGTGGTTTGAGCTATTGTAGGTGTAAAGGCTTTTCCCACCCCATCCGTTATAAGCTTCATAAGTATTGGTCGCCAACATTACGGCAAAATCGGCAGAGGGGTTTTTCTCATGGATGACAAAAGGAATATAACTGGCCATTCCGTTAGTGGCGATAAGTTTAATTAAATAAAATCCACTTGGCCAGTCTGTAGGGATTTTAAGCGTTTGGACGGGCTTCCAATTGGCGTCCATTGTTTCCGGGTTAACGTTTGCCGTTTGTTTCACAGGTGGATGAACCGGCAATTGTTTCATTAATTTAGCGCCGATTCCGTTGTAATAGCCCATACGATAAATGTCCGCTGAGTAGGCTTTTGTACTGTTAATAAATAATTTGATCGTTTGACCCGGAGTTACGGAAATATCAGAAGCATAGCCCTCCAGCGCTTTTCCGGCTGGCTTTGAGATCATCCAGGGGAGTTGCTTCCTGTTCGCTTTAACCGATTCCTTGAGGTGTTGGCTTACCTTGACCTGATGGTGAGCGTTTACCGTGTGAGCTTGTATAGAATTAATCTTGAAAATGGAAACTACTGTAAATAATGCGATCATCCCTACTACCAAAATACATAAATAGATTGTTTGAGATAAGGGTCTCTTCATAACCCCTCACCTCCGTCAACCAAGACCCAATTGGTCACTCCAAACAATTTGGCTCTCCCGTTTTCAAACGTCTCACACTCACTTAGCATAAACCGAATTGGAGAAAGTAAGTGTGATCGATTTCACAAAAATAGGTCGTTCACAGAAAGTCAACTTTAAGGACAAAATTAACGTAAGTGTTATCAGAAAATACGAATGTGATATATTCATCAAAAAAATAGGTGTCCACAGAAAGTCAATATTACGGTTATAGTTTTGTCATTAACTACTCAAGGGTGTATGCCCCCCGAGCAGGCCGTGTCCGCAGCGGTGGTTTTACGGGCCAAAAAATTGGTTCCCATCCATTACGGAGCCTTCCACAACCCGCCGATATACAATGAAACACCCGATCTAGTGGATCGCCTGACGGAATCGGCCCGGCAACAGAATGTGGTACTGGAGATGTTGGAACCGAAGCAGTCAGTTCATATTGAATAAACGTCTTTTAAAGGAAGACCGTACCCGTCTGTAAATAGATAAATCTTGACTCGCTCCTTACCAAAGTCCAATGAAGGGCGGAATGTTAAAGGGAACTCCCTTCAACTTTCGTGGCGTGGTAAGATCTAATCAAGAGAGGACATCAAGTGGAAAAAAAGTCTTTCTTCATGAAAAGAGCATATATGCTAGCTTGAGCAACTGTTGTTGTAACCTGAAATTCGTAACTTTCAAGCTACTGCAGGTGAATCGCTGAGTTTGGAAGTTCAGATATAGTTTGGTATAAAAAGGATATGGTTAGCACGGGAATTGATGCCAGAAAATTACACTACATAGCTTTGAATTGTCCTTTCAGAGAGCAGGTGGAGTGAGCCGGGAAAACGGTGGGGCGATCTTTAACAAGCATGTCCACAGAAAGGAAGTGGTTCTCATTTCAGATTGGCGGTTGTTTGTTGCCGTCCGGTTAGACCGACCGTGTCGGCAACTGCTGACTCAGTGGTGTGAACAGATCCGAAGCACCGGGTGGGATACTTTTGGCAAATGGGTGCACCCGGAAGACTATCATGTCACGCTCTTTTTCCTGGGGGCGTGTAAACCGGAACAAGTGCCGTATCTCCAGCAGCAATTGACTCGCGTAGCGGGAAAACAGACACCGTTCACCCTGAAGTTGAACGGAATCGGAGTCTTCGGTATTCCTCGCAGACCGCGTATCTTATGGGCCGGGGTGGACGGAGATGTTCCGACTTTGAACGCATTGCAGGAAAAAGTGGTACAAGCGTTGACGCCGCTCGGTTTTCATCGGGAGGATCGTCCGTTCCGTCCGCATATTACCTTGGCCAGACAATACAAACGGAACGATTTTGACGCCGAACAGGTGAACGAAATCGTTGTCTCAACTGCGGAAAGAGGGGCTGAGTGGATGGTCAAGGATCTGGTGTTGTACCGAACGATGTGGGGACGTGTACCGATGTATGAACCGATGGCGGTGTTACCGTTCCGGTGGGATGATCAAGGTGGGGAGAGATAGTTTGCTGAACGAGTTTTGTGAATTTGCGTTTGATAGGAACATGGTAGAGTCATAGCAAAAAAGAAAACGAGGCCTTGACAGAGAAATAAAGAGAAATTGAGATTCACAAAGCAAAAGCCCGCCACCGCGGGCATTAATAGTTTCTCCTGTGGGAAGCGTCGGGAGCTGCTACGGCCAAAATGTCTGCGGCATTACCGACAGGGGGATAAATCCACACGCGATTGATGGTTTGCTTGATTTTCTTCGCTTCTTTCTTTGTCGCTTTCACCGCGCGATCCCATCCTTCCGTAAACACTGCTCCCCAAGGACCCAGATCCAGACAGGTGACGTATCGTTCCTGCCGGTATGGTTTCATGGGCTCGCCGAGGAGATCGGCGGCGGCGTTATGCCCGGCGATTTTCCCTTGCGGAATCGCATGTTGGCAAGACATGAGGGCGTGATGTGTGTCGTCCGTTTTGGCTTTGGCGGTATCTCCCGCTGCAAAGATATGGGGATGGCCGTTGACGCGGAGAAACTCATCCACCAGAAGTCTGCCGAGTTCGTCTTTCTCGGCAGGGATCGTCCGGGTCAGGGGATTGGCGCGCATACCTGCGGCCCAGATAACTGTAGCGGCAGTGATCCGTTCCCCCGTATCCAATTCGACTCCGGTACGAGTGACAGATCGGATCGAGGTGGACAGTCTGGTTTCAATCCCGAGATCATCCAGGGCTTCTTGCACTACCGCACGCAGGTGAGGGCCCCAATCCGCCCCCAGTACCGGCCCTTTCTCTATGATCACGATGTTTCCATCGTTGAGGCCGATGTTTTGGAGACGATCCACCATTTCTGCTGCGATTTCCACTCCGGTAAACCCACCCCCGACAACCACAACCACTTCACGCCCCGGAACCGGATGATGCGGGAGACTGCGAAGATGGCGATCCAATTTCACGGCACCTTCATACGTGTCCACGTCAAATGTCCATTCGTCAAGTCCGGGGATATCCGGTCGGTGAAGACGGCTTCCGGCAGCCAGTACCAGACGGTCGTAAGACAGAGTCCGTTCCCCGTCGAGGACAATCTGTTTCTCCATAGGATGAACGAGACGTACCATGCCTTGGATGTTTCGTATTCCGACCGGCTGCAACACGGAATCCAGCGGAACGCGAACATCGCTGAGATCTTGCTCATACAATCGGGGACGAATGTGCAGATCCGGGTGGGGACTGATCAGTACGATTTCGATGTGATCCGCTTTTTTTTCGTGCAATTTCCAAGCCGCCCCGAGGGCACTCCACACTCCGGCAAACCCGCCCCCTACGATCACGAGCTTTTTCAAACGGATCACTCCTTATAGATAACAATTTTTGAACCGGTTGGATCAATTATAGGTCATCGAATAACTGGTTACATCTGAAAAGTAACACTGTTTCTCGCCGACGTCCATTAAAAGGGACGGTTGTTAAAATCGCTGAAGAGGTGTTTTCGGTCATTTGCTGTCCAACAGAAAGATGGTTTGTTTCCAGGTGCAGACTTTGTGCGTGTGGTGGCAGGTGCGAGCGAAAACCGGCTTACCTGGATTGGCGTGCATGGATAGACACGCCCTCGTCAAGGACGTGTCCCGAATACCGGCAGTGTGACGTGCGACTGATGATGTGGCCCGTGAAGGATATGGACGATTCCACCTAGTTGATGGGCGGCCTGCGGCAGAGGAGAGATGGAATGGGGAAAGTCACTTGGCCCAATGGCCACCCGAAGGCGGTGCCCTTTTTTGAGTACAGCGTTGGTGGGGAAAATCTCCACGTACAACCTTATGGGCTCACCCGGCGTCACCGGCAGAACAGAGTCACGGGTGTACGGATGCCACGGTTGTAGCAGTTCGCCGTCCACCACGCGGCTTTTGGCCCGGTCAGTCTTCCGCAGGGAAGCGGCCAACCAGCCTGCCGTCCATTCGGTGGACGTGCCGTCCGGGGCTACGTCCGTGATGCGGACGGAGATTACGGCTTCTCGCGCCGTCGTGACGAGGTCCACCTGTGCGCCGATGGGGCCAGATACTTTCAAATCCCGATCCAATGGTGGACTGGTGTAAGTGACTTCCGTCGCTTCCGTCAATCGATTGTCTTTGGCGCATGGTGTGGCTTGGATCGCACCGGCCGTCCATTGATTGGTACTGCCGGAACAGATGCCGTTGATCGGTTGTTGCACCATGACATCCGCTGTCTCCCTTTCCGCAGGGGTACGGCTCAATCCGCTCTTCTCGCGCAGATACCATCGCTCCACCCGTAAGCCGGGGCCAGGCCAATCACGTTGTGTCTCAAAATGTCCGCTTCCCAGTACGTACTGGGTGACGGCGGGGATGCGTTCCACATGGGTTTCGATCCCTTTGAGATACCGGTCAAACCAGCGGAGCGCGATCTGGTCCAGGGTTGGTACGCCATCCGCTGGCAATCCCGTACCAAAATCGCCGTGGGTCCAATTGCCGATGAGCAACTTTGTCGGCACCCTTCGCTTCAAGCGTTCGTACAACAACGGTTCGCCGCGTTGGAAAATATCGTGCAGACCGCCGGTAATAAACACAGGGACCTCCACCCGGTCCACCACTTCCAAAGGCGAACGCATCCTGTAGAACGGTCCGTCATATGCCAGGTCCCCACCACCGTACACCGAGGTAATGGAATTCAGGGGGAAATTGGTGGTGGCACCTGCGTGACCAATAACGACCCCGCCGGTACGCAGGGGATCATTCCACGTGTAGGTGGGCGGCAACAATCCGCCGGAAGTGACCAAGCCCATCCACAGGGGAATAAATCCCGTGTTGGCTTGTCCGCCTGACATCATGATGTCCCGGTACGCATCTCCCATGGGGACGATGGGAAACATCGCTTTTAAACCGGGTGGGTGTAGGGCGGCGGTAAAAAACTGGTTGATTGCCATATAGGAGGCGCCCCACAATCCCACTTTGCCGTTGCTCCACGGTTGGCTCGAAGCCCAGCGGACCAGATCGTAGCCGTCCTGTTGTTCAGCTGGGCCGAAGGCCTCCCAAGTTCCTTGGGAGCCACCCGTGCCGCGGGCGTCCACCACGACATGCACATAACCTCGTTCTACCAGATAACGGTTGCCCTGTCCCAATGCTCCGTTTTTGTTGTAGGGAGTTTGCGTGAGAATGACGGGAAAACGACCGGGAGCATCAGGACGGTAAACGTCCGCTGTCAGCACGATGCCGTCGCGCATGGGGATAGCGATGTCTTTGTCCACCACCACGCGGAATTGGGCTGGGCGATCGTAGGGTTCCCAACGAGGTTCGGTGGAACCGGCCGCCCGACTGGTCGAAGAAACGGGTAGCTGGACGGCCCACAGCAGTACTCCGAACAGTGTGATCCATGCAATCCATCGATAATAACGGATCATGAGTGTGATCCTCCTTAATCGAAATCGGGTTGTCCTCATCCCGACTATATAATATTCTGATAATATATAAAATAAGAAAAAGGTCGGATTTATTTGAGGTGGATAAGAGCAGAATGGGTATGCAACTGAGCTCGTTGACAAAAGAAATTGGAGTTTACAAAGAACTCATCATCGCCATGGGGCGTACAGGGATCTTGGGCTATGGAGGAGGACCCTCGGTCATTCCACTCATTCGATATGAGGCGGTCACCAGATATCGTTGGGTGGATGATGAGGAGTTCGGAGAGATTCTAGCTCTGGCTAACACGCTTCCAGGGCCGATTGCCACGAAGATGGCAGCCTATCTCGGATACAGACAAAAAGGGGCAATAGGAGCCGTGATAGCAGTTCTCGCTCATATTCTGCCCACGAGTGTTGCGATGATCGCCCTCCTCGGCATTCTGTACGCGTTGCGACATTCCAGGATGGTGGCGGGGATGATCGCGGCTGTCCGGCCTGTTATTTTTGTCATGCTCGGAATGATGGCTTACGAATTTGCGGCAAAAGCGTGGAAAGGACTCGGTAAAGGGTTTGCAATCGGATTTGGATTTGTTGCGTTTTTTTTACTCCATGTGTTGGATATCCATCCTGGAATCGTCGTTGCCATATTCTTGATTTACGGATCCTTCCATCTGAAAATCATGGAGCGATTCAAACAGAAACAGGAAGAGAAAGGAACATGATGATGGATTGGTTGAAGCTGTTCTGGGGTTTTTTCGTCGCCAATGTGCTTGGTTATGGTGGAGGTCCTTCCTCCATCCCTTTGATGCAAGAGGAGATCGTAAAGCATTACGGCTGGTTGAGCAATGAACAATTTGCGGATGTACTGGCAGTGGGAAATGCCTTGCCAGGTCCCATCGCAACAAAAATTGCCGCGTTTGTGGGTTATCAAGAGGCCGGATGGTGGGGATTTGTGATTACTACAGTCGCCACTGTGGTCCCCTCGGCGATTGCTTTAATTTTTCTTTTACAAATCGTCAACCGTTTTCGGCAATCTTCCGTCGTGAAAGGAATGACCTTGTTGGTACAACCTTTGATCGCGGTCCTGATGGTCGGTTTGACTTGGGAGATGGGAGAAGTTTCTGTAGCCTCAATCGGAATTTGGCAATCTTTAGGGATTTCGGCTGTCTCACTCTGGGCGATGACCAAAGGGCGCATTCACCCTGCACTGGTGATCGTTGCTGCCTTCGTGTATGGGAGCTTGGTATTGTCTCATCAAATAGTAGCCTGAAAGGAGGAGCGCAATTGAAATACGATCCAGTCTATTATCCATACCCATCACGTCGAACCGTGATATACGCCAAAAACGGGATGGTTGCCACCTCGCAACCGCTTGCCGCTCAAGCAGGAATAGACATCCTGAAGAAGGGCGGAAACGCGATCGATGCGGCTGTTGCGACAGCGGCTACGCTGACTGTAGCGGAACCTACGTCAAACGGAATTGGCGGAGACGCTTTTGCACTGATCTGGACAAAAGGAAAGCTCTATGGATTGAACGCCAGCGGTCCTGCCCCGCGGAATCTGTCCATCGACGCGTTAAATAGAGCCGGAGTTGAACAAATCCCCAAATATGGTTTTATTCCTGTGACTGTCCCCGGAGCACCGGCTGCTTGGGCAGAACTGTCTTCTAGTTTTGGTAAACTCCCTTTCACAGAAGTGCTCAAACCCGCTATTGAATATGCGGAGAATGGATACCCGATTACGCCGGTGCTTGGAACTTATTGGGCCAGAGCGTTTCGCATTTATAGCCGTAATTTGAAAGGAAGTGAATTTCAATCATGGTTCGATACATTCGCTCCGGAAGGTAGGGCTCCCGAGATTGGTGAGATATGGCGTTCACCCGATCATGCCAAAACGTTGCAGTTGATCGCCGAAACGAAAGCGGAATCGTTCTATCGCGGCGAATTAGCCGAGAAGATGGATCAGTTTTCGAGACAATATGGAGGCTATCTCAGATTGGAGGACCTAGTCGCATATCAACCGGAATGGGTGGATCCCATCCGTGTAAATTATCGCGGTTACGATGTATGGGAACTCCCGCCAAACGGCCACGGGTTAGTGGCTCTGATGGCCTTGAATATCTTGAAGGGGTTTGATTTCTCAGAACGCGACACGGTCGATACGTACCATAAACAGATTGAAGCGATGAAGTTGGCTTATGTGGACGGAAAAAAATATATTGCAGATCCTCGCAAAATGTCAGTACGGGTAGAGGATTTGCTGTCTGATGCGTACGCGGAAGAACGCCGCCGGCTAATCGGAAAAGAAGCGCTACAACCGGAACCGGGTCAGCCTCCCCAAGGGGGGACGGTCTATTTGTGTACCGCAGACAGTGAAGGAAATATGGTGTCCTTCATCCAGAGTAACTACATGGGTTTTGGATCCGGGCTGGTGGTACCGGGCACGGGTATTGCTTTGCACAACCGAGGTCATAACTTTACGTTGGATCCTGCTCATGACAATTGTCTCGAACCCGGAAAAAAACCATATCACACCATTATACCTGGCTTTATGACGAAAAGTGGAAAACCAGTGGGTCCGTTTGGGGTTATGGGCGGTTTTATGCAGCCTCAAGGGCATGTGCAGGTTGTGATGAACACAGTCGACTTTCATCTCAATCCGCAAGCGGCGTTAGATGCTCCAAGGTGGCAGTGGATCGAAGGAAAAACGGTAGAGTTGGAGCATACCACTCCGGCACATATTGCAGAAGCCCTTGCACGTCTAGGGCATGATGTCAAATGGGCAATGGGATCGGGCAGCTTCGGACGCGGTCAGATCATATGGAGAACGGAAAATGGTGTTCTTGTCGGGGGGACAGAACCACGTACGGACGGACAAATAGCGGCCTGTTGAGACTCTACACGGCTGAGGCCGTGGGATTCTTGGGTAGTACACGTCCTCAGACCATTTCTGTTTCGGACAACTCCCAAGTTCAGGGCTGTCTCATCAGCCCATACCATGCAGTTCTACAGCTGGGCTGCATGTACCCACATGGGCGGGACACCTGTTACCAGTGTCCTAGTTCCTTTTTTCACTCTCATGGTTTTACCCAGCGGGAGAGAACTGGTTCGCCGCTGGAACCCCATACCATAACGTTTTCAAGGAACGGAACCCGCTACCAGTGGGATAAGCACCGCTCATATGTTCGATTTACTATAGACAGGTTGCTCTTGCCATCCCCACAAGGGGGATTCCGAGCAAAGCCAACGATTAAAACCGTGGGCTTTTAGGCGGCAGTTTCTGTAATTACTCACTCTTGACAAAATGGGCGAACCACTCGCGATTTCGGAAGTGGATCCGAACACCCAATGTAATTTCCATCATTATGATACATGCTGAATTTCATTGACGAAATCGAGTCATGCTTGATATTATTAGATTGTAACCGGTTACATTTTGAAGTGGAGTGAGTGCAAAAAAGTGGCAACGATCCGTGATGTGGCTAAAAGAGCCGGGGTGTCTGTCGCAACCGTTTCCCGCGTGCTTAACGAAACGGGCTATGTTCACGCAGACACCAAAGCCGCAGTCATAAAGGCCATCAAAGAATTGAATTACAAGCCCAACTATGTTGCCCGTTCTTTGTATAAAAAGAGCTCCCGTTTGATCGGGCTGATTCTGCCGGACATCACCAATCCCTTTTTTCCAGAATTAGCCCGCGCCGTAGAGGACGTCGCTCACCAATATGGTTATACCGTGGTTTTGTGCAATTCAGACGGAGACCTGGAAAAGGAAAAAAATTATCTCGACGTTTTAACACAAAATCACGCAGACGGACTGATTGTGACCACCAACCGTCAAAATAATATGAATTATATTGATCTGGATATTCCAGTGGTTGCCTTAGACCGGACCCTTCATGAATCCATTCCCGAGGTTCGTGCTGACCACTATGGCGGCGGAAAAATGGCAACAGAATTGCTCATTCAGCGCGGCTGTACTTTCATCGCCCATGTGCGCGGTCCCAGCCAACTCGGCCCGGCCGATGAGCGCTGTCGGGGGTTTGTCAATGCGGCCGAACAAGCCGGTATCGCTTATCACATTGTGGAAAGTCAGTTTGACATCCCCATCAGCGAACAAACAGTCAGCGAACTGCTGGACACTTATCCCCAAATCGACGGAATCTTTGCTGGAAACGATTTGATCGCTGTGGCCGCTGTAAAAGTGGCATTAAAAAGAGGGATCTCCATTCCCGAAGAGTTGCAGGTGGTCGGATTTGACGGGATTCCCCTAAGCGCATGTTTTTATCCTGCGATCACCACCATCGTCCAGCCGATTTATGAAATGGGCAAATGGGCGACGGAGCTTCTCATTCAATTGATTACGAAAAAGAACATTGCAGCTAAAACCCATTGTTTTCCTGTCAAACTGGCCGAACGAGAGACTACAAAAAGGATGGGATAAGATGGGCAAGATTGTCGTTGTAGGCAGTTCCAGTATCGACTTGGTGGTTACCTCACCCAAACGCCCCATCGCGGGCGAAACTGTCATCGGTGAAACGTTTCATATCGTTCCCGGTGGAAAAGGCGCGAATCAGGCTGTGGCGGCGGCCAGGGCGGGCGCCGAAGTGGAGATGGTCGGAGCCGTGGGGAACGACCAATTCGGCGACATGGTGCTGGACAATTTTCAAAAACAAGGCGTTTCTACGACATACATGAAACCGGTTACACATAAAAGCACCGGTATCGCCCATATCGTCATTGCTGAAGAGGATAACAGTATTGTGGTCGTTCCCGGCGCCAACAGCGAAGTCGATCGGGGGCTTGTGGATCGGGCGAAAGAGGCGATCAAAGCCGCCTCAGTCGTTCTTTTACAGTTGGAAATTCCTTTGGATACTGTGATGTATGTTGCTGATCTCTGCAAAAAATGGAACGTTCCGGTTATTTTGAATCCGGCACCTGCTACAATTTTGCCTCCCGACTTGATTGAAAAAGTGACCTACCTGACGCCCAATGAGCATGAATGCCGGGCCATTTTTAAGGACTGCGTAGATGTTGAAGAGATTTTGAAACGGTATCCCAACAAAATCATTATGTCGGAAGGGAGCCAAGGTGCCCGATATTTTGACGGCGACCAATTTGTTCGTGTTCCAGCCTTGTCGGTAGACGTGGTTGATACAACCGGGGCGGGAGATACATTTAACGGCGTGTTTGCCGTGGCTCTGGCCCAAGGGCTTCCCCTCAAACAAGCGATTCGCTATGGATGCGTAGCGGCGAGCCTATCCGTGACCAAGCTGGGAGCACAGGGGGGCATGCCCACCATGGAGGAAATCCTTAAACATGTGGGGGATGAGCATTGAAAAAACTGGGGATCTTGAACAGCGAAATTGCCGGTGTGCTGGCGAAAATGGGGCATACCGACACCATTGTCATCGCCGATTGTGGGTTGCCGATCCCGGATCATGTTCACCGGATCGATTTGGCCATTCGGCTGGGAAAACCTACTTTTTTGGAAGTGGCCGAAGCGATCAGAGATGATATGGTGATCGAAAAGATCACCCTCGCCTCGGAGATCAAACAGTACAATCCTGACCTCTTGCGGGAAGTGGAGCGATTGTTTGCCCCTGAAGCAAAAGAATTCGTGCCGCACGAGCAATTCAAAGCCCTGATGCAAAGGGCCAAAGCCGTGATCCGTACCGGGGAGAACTCACCTTACGCCAATGTTATCCTTCATGCCGGCGTCATCTTCTAGCGATTGGAAAGGTGGGAACTTATGCAAATCGAGATGAAAAATATCTCCAAATCGTTTAACGGCGTTCCCGTACTGAAGAATGTGCAGCTTTCGATCCTCCCCGGGGAAGTTCACGCACTGATGGGCGAGAACGGGGCTGGTAAGTCCACGTTGGTGAAAATTTTGACCGGTGTCTACGAAAAGGATGCCGGAACCATTTTTATCAACGGTAAGGAAACTGTTTTCAGAAATCCCAAACAGGCCGAAGAAGCCGGCATCGCTTTTATTCATCAGGAGCTGAACATTTGGCCCAACCTGACCGTGGCCGAAAATCTCTTTTTGGGCCGGGAACATCAATACGGAAAAACAGGTATCCTCAAAAACAAGGAAATGAACCGGTTGGCGGAAGAGAGACTGGCCCATTTGGGTATGGAGATCAAGGCTACCACCTTGGCCGGAAACCTATCTGTTGGTCAGCAACAAATGATTGAAATCGCCAAAGCACTCATGACCAATGCTGAAGTGATCATCATGGACGAGCCAACATCGGCTTTGACCGATCGCGAAATCGATACCTTGTTCAAGGTGATTCAAAAACTGAAGAAACAGGGTGTCTCCTTCATCTATATCTCCCACCGGATGGAGGAAATCTTCCATCTATGTGACCGGATCACGATTTTGCGTGATGGGCAATATATCGCCACCAAACCGATCAAGGAAACCTCCATGGATGAAGTGGTGCGATTCATGGTGGGAAGAACCCTTGGGGAACGTTTTCCTCAGTTGACCCATCAGGCCAAGGACGTCTTTTTGGAAGTGAAACAATTGACCAAACGCGGGGTATTTGAAAATATTTCTTTCCATGTTCGGCAAGGGGAAATTCTCGGCGTGGCCGGCCTGATGGGAGCCGGACGAACCGAAATCATGAAGGCGATCTTCGGTTTCTCCCCAGCTGACAAAGGGGAAATCTTCATTCAAGGCAAGCGGGTTCGCATCAAAAATCCGCACGATGCCATCCGTCATGAAATCGGGTTCGTAACAGAAGACCGCAAATCAGAAGGGCTGATCCTCCATTTTTCTATCCGTGAGAACATCGCTCTTCCCAACCTGAAGCGCTTCAGCTCCTACGGCTGGATTTCCGAACAAGAGGAAAAGACGTTTGTGGAAGAGTTGGTGCAAAAGTTAAGTGTGAAAACAACCGGAATCTCGCAACCAGTCAAATCCTTAAGTGGCGGAAACCAGCAAAAAGTGGTGCTCGCCAAATGGTTGGGAATTGAACCCAAACTATTGATCCTGGATGAACCAACCCGCGGCGTGGACATCGGAGCTAAAAAAGAGATTTATTTCTTGATTCAGCAATTGGCCGAACGTGGCGTGGCGATCATCATGGTCTCGTCGGAACTCCCTGAACTGCTTAGCATGTGCAACCGCATCATGGTGATTCATGAAGGCAGGATCAGCGGTTTTCTGGATCGTGAAGAAGCGACGCAAGAAACGATCATGAATCTGGCAACTGGAGGAAAATGATGGTGACTACTACACGAAAGCAATCGGTTCGTTTCCTGGAGAGATTCGGGGCTTTATTCGGTTTGCTGGCTATCATTCTGGTCTTGTCCATTTTAAGCCCTAGTTTTTTATCCCTCTCCAACTTGTTGAATGTCCTCAGGCAAGTATCCATTAATGCATTGATCGCGTTTGGGATGACGTTCGTCATTTTGACTGGTGGCATCGATTTGTCCGTCGGTTCCATATTGGCTCTCTCCAGCGCGATTGTTGCCCAACTCCTGGCAAGCGGTATGAGCTTTATCCCCGCACTGTTCATCGGTCTTTTGGTCGGGGCACTGTTGGGATTGTTTAACGGACTGGTGATAACCCAAGGCAAGGTGGCGCCATTCATTGTCACCTTGGCGACGATGACCGTCTATCGCGGGCTTACCTTGGTGTATACCGACGGAAGGCCCATCACCAACATGGGAGACGACTTAGCCTTTCAGATGTTCGGTCGGGGCTATTTCTTCGGTATTCCGGTTCCCGTCATCACGATGTTAATCACCTTCATTCTTCTTTATTTCCTCTTGAAAAAAACCACCTTGGGGCGCAAAACCTATGCCATCGGGGGAAATGAGGAAGCGGCTATTCTGGCGGGAATCCGCGTCAGTCGCGTTAAATGGTTCGTTTACACCTTGGCTGGCTTACTTTCTGCACTGGCCGGAGTGATCCTCACTTCCCGCCTCCATTCCGCAGAACCGACGGCAGGCACTTCCTACGAGCTGGATGCGATTGCCGCCGTCGTGTTAGGAGGGACCAGCCTGTCTGGTGGCAAAGGTTCCATTGTCGGGACAATGATTGGGGCTTTAATCATTGGCACACTGAATAATGGGTTGAACCTATTAGGGGTATCCTCTTTCTACCAGTTGGTTGTCAAAGGTCTTGTCATATTAATTGCGATTTTGCTTGACCGCAAATCCACTTCGTGAGCGACCCGCTACTGAAGGCGGCAAAGCTTCCCGGTCCACTGAACCCATCAACGCGGTGTTCACATCGGAGGCTCGCCGGTGTCAATATTCCTTCTTAAAAGAATGGAAAGGAGTTTTTCTCATGAAAAAGATGAAACGTTGGCTCATCGTTCTGTTGGTCAGTATGGTTGGCTTGGTCGGTTGTTCCCTGCAATCACCTGGTTCTGCTGGTCACGAAACCGGAAAAAAATCCGGACCTTATACCATCGGTTTGTCCTTGTCCACTTTGAACAATCCGTTTTTTGTCAGCTTAAAAGAAGGGGCAGAGAAAAAAGCCAAAGCGTTGGGCATGAAAGTGATTACGGTGGATGCGCAAAACAGCTCTGCCAAACAAACGAATGACATTGAAGATTTGATCCAAAAACAAGTCGATTTGATCATCATCAATCCCACCGACTCTGATGCGGTCGTTTCGGCTGTCCAAGCGGCCAATGACGCCAACATCCCCGTGATCACGGTTGATCGTGCTGCCAATCAGGGCAAAGTTGTCTCCCACATCGCGTCCAACAATGTGGCTGGCGGTAAAATGGCGGGACAATATTTGTTAAGCTTGGTAGGCAAGGGGGCCAATGTTGTCGAGTTGGAAGGGATTCCCGGTTCTTCCGCCGCCCGTGAACGAGGTCAAGGGTTTGAGCAAGCGGTGAAAGGCCAGCTCCATATTGTAACCAAACAAACGGCCAACTTTGACCGGGCACAAGGGTTATCCGTCATGGAAAACATTTTGCAAGGTAATCAAAACATCAAAGGCGTTTTTGCCCAAAATGATGAGATGGCCTTGGGAGCCCTGGAAGCCTTAAAAGCGGCAGGGATGAAAGACGTAAAAGTGGTCGGATTTGATGCCACTCCCGATGCTGTCGCCGCTGTCAAGAGAGGGGAAATGGCTGCCACTATTGCCCAAAAGCCTGCCATCATGGGTGAAAGAGCGATCGAAACGGCCAAACAGTACTTGGAAGGAAAAAAAGTCAGCCCCAAAATTTCGATCAGCTTGGACTTGATCAAGCAATAACACAAAAACCGATCACTGCCAAGAAGGAGCCTTCCAAAATGGGAGGCTCTATTTCTTTTGAGGCTTTTGGATGGAGCTTTTTTTCGTTTCTGATATATAACAGCGTGACTTGCTCCAGAGGGACTCCCGTTGATCGCAGAGCCTTCTCGTTTCTTCTGGCGTGGCAACCCACATCCCTCCACGATGGCTTCGTCCAATGGAGAGGATTTCGTTTAACGAGTTTTTGCTTGCTATCATCCCACCGCTGAAGGGCAGGGTTTTCCCGCTCGCTCTTTATCAACCCCCATTTCTACGCTCTTTTCCACCGTGTGATCAGTTTTTTGTGACATTTTTCAAAAAAGGGCTTGTAGTCGCAATTGAACTGTACTATAATAACAACCGTAACATAAATCTGTACCAATACAGATGGATGCAGCAAAGGGGGTACAACGGTGCCGACACAGACGACACAGTATGCGGAAGGAGTCGAGGTGGAACGGGTTACCCCGACGTTTGCGGAAATCCTGACGCCGGAAGCAGTGGCATTTGTGGCCGGGTTGGAACGGAAATTCGGCAGGCGGCGAATCGAGCTGCTTCAGCGGCGAGCTGAGCGGCAAAAACGGTTTGATGCTGGCGAGAAGCCGGGGTTTCTCCCGGAGACGGAGGAGATCCGCAAAGGGGACTGGAAGATCGCACCCGTGCCCGAGGATTTGCAGGATCGTCGGGTGGAAATCACCGGACCCGCAGGGGACCGTAAGATGGTGATCAACGCGCTCAATTCCGGTGCGAAGGTATTCATGGCCGACTTTGAAGATGCCAACTCGCCCACTTGGGAAAACACGGTGGGAGGCCAGATTCACCTGCGGGACGCGATCCGCCGTCAGATCGATTTCGTCACGCCTGAAGGCAAAGCGTACAAACTGAAGGAAAAAACGGCCACCCTGATCGTACGGCCGCGCGGTTGGCATCTGGTAGAAAAGCATATGAAGGTGGACGGAAAACCGGTGTCGGCCAGTCTATTCGACTTCGGCCTCTACTTTTTCCACAATGCCCGGGCGTTGATGGAGAGAGGAACCGGTCCCTATTTCTACCTTCCCAAAATGGAGAGTCATTTGGAAGCGCGGCTATGGAACGACGTATTCGTGTATGCGCAGGAGCAGTTGGGCATTCCGCGAGGCACCATCAAGGCGACGGTATTGATCGAAACGATTCTGGCCGCGTTTGAGATGGATGAAATCCTATACGAATTGCGGGAACACGCGGCTGGTCTCAACTGTGGCCGCTGGGACTATATTTTCAGTTATATCAAAACCCTGCGCAATCACCCCGAAGTCATTTTACCCGACCGGGGCGATGTGACGATGACGGTCCCTTTCATGCGGGCATACACCCAGCTGACCATCAAAACCTGCCACAAGCGGGGGGCTCATGCGATCGGCGGGATGGCCGCGCAGATCCCGGTGAAAAATGACCCGGAAGCCAATGAGCGGGCGCTGCAAAAGGTGCGCGAGGACAAGGAGCGGGAAGCGCGCGACGGACACGACGGCACGTGGGTGGCTCACCCGGGACTGGTGCCGGTGGCGATGGAAGTGTTTGACCGGTTGATGTCGACGGCCAACCAAGTGAACCGTCAGCGTGATGACGTAAAAGTGACGGCGGAAGATTTGCTGGAAGTGCCGACAGGAGCCATCACGGAACAGGGTTTGCGCAATAACATTTCCGTGGGGATACAGTACCTGGAAGCATGGCTGAGAGGATATGGGGCTGTGGCCATCAACCACCTGATGGAGGATGCCGCCACCGCGGAAATTTCACGAGCGCAGGTATGGCAGTGGATTCGTCATCCCAAAGGTGTACTTGATGACGGGCGGAAGGTGACGATAGAGATGGTAGAAACGTTGTTACAGGAAGAATTGGCTAAAATCCGGGAACAAGTGGGAGAAGAAACTTTCCAAAACGGACGATATGAACTGGCGGCCCAATTGTTTATGGAGTGGACCCGACAGGATGAGTTAATCGATTTTCTCACCCTGCCAGCCTATCAATATCTGGACTAAATCATAGGGAAAGGACGATTGCAGTATGATCGATCAAGCCGAAGTGAAAAAATTGAAGGAAGAATGGGAAAACGACGAGCGTTGGAAAGGGATTGAACGTCCGTATCAACCGGAAGACGTCCTTCGTCTGCGTGGTTCCATTCAAATCGAGTACACGTTGGCCCGCAAAGGCGCCGAACGCCTGTGGCATTTGCTCCATACTGAGCACCATGTGAAGGCCTTAGGCGCGTTGACCGGGAACCAAGCAGTTCAACAAGTCAAGGCAGGATTAAAAGCGATCTACCTGAGCGGCTGGCAAGTGGCGGCGGACGCCAACCTGGCCGGTCAGATGTACCCGGATCAAAGCCTGTATCCGGCCAACAGCGTGCCGCATGTGGTGAAACGGATCAACCAGGCGTTGCAACGGGCTGACCAAATCGAACATGCGGAAGGAAAATCCGACACGTATTGGTTTGCTCCGATCGTGGCCGACGCAGAAGCGGGATTTGGCGGTCCGCTCAACGTATTTGAGCTGATGAAAAGCATGATCGAAGCGGGGGCCGCAGGGGTTCACTTCGAGGATCAGTTGTCCTCCGAAAAGAAATGCGGTCACCTGGGCGGAAAAGTGCTCCTGCCGACGCAACAGGCGATTCGCAATTTGGTCGCCGCCCGTCTCGCCGCTGACGTGATGGGTGTCCCCACCGTGCTGATCGCCCGGACGGATGCCAACGCTGCCCAATTGATCACCAGCGATATCGATCCGCGCGATCGGGAATTTATCACAGGCGAGCGGACACCGGAAGGCTTCTTCCGCACGCAGGGCGGATTGGACGCCGCGATCGCCCGCGGATTGGCCTATGCACCGTACGCCGATTTGATCTGGTGTGAGACGTCCGAGCCTAACCTGGAAGAAGCCCGTCGCTTTGCCGAGGCGATTCACGAGAAGTTCCCGGGCAAATTGCTCGCCTACAACTGCTCGCCCTCGTTCAACTGGAAGAAAAAGTTGGACGACGACACGATTGCCCGTTTCCAACACGAGTTGGGCGAAATGGGCTACAAGTTCCAATTCATTACGCTGGCCGGGTTCCACACGCTCAACCACAGCATGTTTGAGTTGGCACGCAAATACCGCGACCATGGCATGACGGCCTACGCCGAATTGCAACAGGCCGAGTTTGCCAGCGAGAAATACGGTTACACGGCCACGCGCCATCAGCGTGAAGTGGGGACCGGTTACTTCGACGAGGTGTCGATGGTGATCTCCGGCGGTAACGCCTCGACGACGGCACTGGCGGGATCGACCGAAGCCGAGCAATTCACTGCCTGATCGGTTTGAACGAGTCCTTTGCCTCTAATGTCAACCCCTCCTAAGGAATTCTTCCACTTTCCCTTTCGGCACCGGATGGCCTGCCGAAAGGGCTTTTTTTATTATCCCACGTACCGCAAGCAAATACGGTCGATATCAGGGCCGTATGATTCACCAAACAAATTAAGATGCACCAACAAGTAATAGAGTTGGTAAAGTGGCTTTCGCTCCTCGTAACCCGGCTCCAGTGGATACACCTCTTGGTAGGACTCGTAAAAAGCCGATGGAAAGCCACCGAAAAGCTCGGTCATGGCCATGTCCACTTCCCGATGACCGTAAAATGTCGCCGGGTCGATCAGCCAAGGCAGTCCTTCTTTTCCTGTCATCCAGTTGCCGCCCCACAAATCACCATGAAGCAATGCGGGACGGATGTCGGGGACATCCAGCCATTCCTCTAGGCGATCCAAGAGTCTGTTTAATCGTTTCGCCCTTGTAGAGGGAAGGCGGTGTTGCCGGGCGGCCAGCTCGATCTGTGGGAGCAACCGTCGCTCACGGTAAAAGTTGGTCCAGCTGTCCATCCAACCGTTGGCTTGCGGGAGCGGTCCGATGAAATTGTCCGCATCCAAGCCGTACGCTTCCCTCCGATGAGAATGAAGCGTGGCCAGCATTCTACCCAATGCTTCGGCAACGCGGCGGGAGGAGCCTCCCGCACCCGATGCGGGAATCCACTCCATCAAAATCCAACCGTCATGCCCATCACGGAATGCGTACACCTCAGGGACACGAGCGCCCGCATCGGCCAACAAACGAAGCCCGTCCCGTTCGGCACGGAAAAAACCGTCGGGGGCACCCTGTTTCCATTTAAAAAAGTAGAGATGCTTGTAAGTCTCAACCTGAAAGGCACGACTGATACTGCCCCCGGAAATCGGTTGAACGGATACGATGGAATCAGGAATTTCACCGACGGTTTGCAACGCCTCATGCAAAGTGGACATGTCCGTTTGGGAGTGCATATTTGACCTCCTCTCTTTTCGACCGTTGCCGTTGGTTCACAGAATCCAGGGAATGAGCCGACGGGATCGCCGTTGATATGTCCGGTATTCATCGCCGAATTGTGTAACCAGCATCTTTTCTTCTAATCCACTTTTCACCCAATAAGAAGAGACCAAAAGGATCCACCCCAGAAACCCTGTCCACTGCGGGTTGATCAGGTTCAATCCCAAGGAGATCAGGATGATGCCGGTGTAGATGGGATGTCGGACCCAGCGGTAAGGCCCGGTTTGCACGATCTGCTGATATTCGCGCAACTGAACAGCGGAGCTCCAATGTTTGCCGAGATGCAAACGCGCCCATACCGCCCAGATCATCCCCGACACCAGCAGAATCCATCCTGTCCACAACGACCAGTTGGCGGGTGAAAACGGACGGACTCCCCACCAGCCGGGAAGGTGTGTCACACTGACCGTGATGGCCAACGTGACGATCAACAGATGAATCCGGTAAAAAACCGGCGATGACTCACGGCTTTTTTGATTTCCTCTCGATGTCATCCATCCGTACAACAACCAGAAGCCGAAGAAGACACCAACTATCCAGGGGGCCATGCGCACCAACGGCAATCCCATTGATTTCCTCTCCTTGATGTTGTTTTATTTATTGTATCGCATCGTACGAACGAAAACATTTGGATGATGGATCATGAAGAGCAAAGCGTTAATTGGCAACACGGCGCGGGGGAGGGGGGATTTATCATTATTGTCTTCTCTATATTATATTAATAAATTAGTAAAGTATAAATAAATTCCCAATACCTAAACCATGAATGGACATCTTCAATCCACCCTTGTGTAAAAGGAGTTCCCAACTGGAAAAGTGATGAATTGGATTACGAAAATTAAAGTAGAAATATGGGATGTATCCAAGGGTGGTTTGTATGGGGATAAAAAAGCAGTAGGAGGTTGTCCTACTGCTCCGAATCGATGGAAATCGGACTTGCTTCAATGGGTGAATCTACATCGCCGTTATCATAGATGGATGAAAGATTTTCCTCCTCTTCATGGTCAATCTGTTTCAACAGCTTAGTTGGGATAAACCGAGATAAGCCTCTAGGGTCTGGTTGGTCGGATATATCTATTGGATCATCAAAACCTAACGGCCGATTTCGGATTGTTGGAAACCAAGTGATCCGGTAGATTGGGCAGATTTGAAATATGTGAAATAAGAACATTCCTGCCATTTCATATTAGGAGTGTTTGATCTTTGCTTATAATAAAAAAGACCGCTAATTGCGGCCAATAGATACAGGAGGTTGGAGAAATCTTAATGCGTTTTTGGGGTCATTGTTTCCATTATTGTGGCTTTATTTGTATTTTTCGTTATTACGCTTTTTGTCAAGATCAATATCGATATTAATGTCTATAACGTTAACATTTCTGTTCCTGTAGTCATTGTCATCATCGTAATCTTTTATTCTGCGATCTTTCCAATCTTGATCTTTCAGATCTAAGTCTTTATTCGAATCGACTATATCACCTCATAGTGTTTTTGATAGACTAGACAGTTCTCTCTGACGATGTAACCTTTTGAATTCAGCGTGTAAGGCACGAATTTGAGCTTCTTGTCTTTCTAACAT
This sequence comes from Polycladomyces subterraneus, assembly GCF_030433435.1. Classification (NCBI taxonomy): domain Bacteria; kingdom Bacillati; phylum Bacillota; class Bacilli; order Caryophanales; family Thermoactinomycetaceae; genus Polycladomyces; species Polycladomyces subterraneus. Next base: position 39,366 of record NZ_JANRHH010000035.1, on the reverse strand, counting down.
TTCCACCAAGATACTCAAATCCACATGAACCTTGACACGTGTCAAATTTTTATTTTCGTTTTTTTTTTTGGCGGTGATCGGTAAGGAACCTCGTCATAGAAAAACATCGAAGTAATCCTCCTGTATCTTTTTCTTTATCCTATTGGGTTACTAAAGGACTTGTATGGGTTTTTTATCTAGGGTAAAAGTAGATTTTTTGATTGGTGGATTCATAACCGTTTACACCGGTGATCTATGGACTTTCAGATCTTTTCCAATTTGGGTTCTCCTCTCAGGTGATCCAGTGCAACAAGTTTCGTAAAGTTCCTGACGATTTGGAACGCAGAGCTTAAACGATCCCTGTAAACATGTGAAAATATAATAAAGCTCCCGCCAGATTGAGGCGGAAGCTCAAGTTGTTGACAATGTGTTTTAACCATTTGCCATTCCGTTATGCCGTTTTTCCGCGGGTGACTCACTCTGGACACGATATCCAAACAGCTTCCTAATATGACATATGACGGGAGCTGCTCATCACCGATAGATTTCCGCACCCGTTTCACGAAACTCTTTCGCTTTTTCCTTCATGCCCTCTTCTGCGGCCGCTCCCAGGTCCAATCCTTTTTCCTGTGCGTATTCGCGGATATCTTGCGTGATGCGCATGCTGCAGAACTTGGGACCGCACATCGAGCAGAAGTGCGCCGTTTTGGCCGGTTCTGCCGGAAGCGTTTCGTCGTGGAAGGCCATGGCCCGCTCCGGATCGAGCGAGAGATTGAACTGGTCAATCCAGCGGAACTCGAAGCGCGCTTTGGACAAGGCGTCATCCCGTTTCTGCGCGCCGGGATGCCCTTTGGCCAGATCGGCGGCGTGGGCGGCGATCTTGTAGGCGATGACGCCTTCTTTCACGTCGTCTTTGTTGGGCAAGCCCAGATGCTCTTTCGGTGTAACGTAGCACAACATCGCTGTGCCGAACCAACCGATCATGGCTGCGCCGATCGCCGAGGTGATGTGGTCGTATCCCGGCGCGATGTCGGTGGTCAGCGGACCTAGCGTGTAGAACGGAGCCTCGTGGCAGATTTTCTGCTGCAGGTCCACGTTTTCTTTGATTTTGTGCATCGGCACGTGACCGGGGCCTTCGATCATCACTTGAACGTCGTATTCCCACGCGATCTTGGTCAGCTCGCCCAGGGTTTTCAGTTCGGCAAATTGTGCTTCGTCATTGGCGTCGGCGATCGATCCCGGACGCAATCCGTCGCCGAGCGAGACGGAGATGTCGTACGCGGCTAGAATCTCGCAAATCTCACGGAAATGCGTGTACAGGAAGTTCTCTTCGTGATGGGCGAGACACCAGGCTGCCATGATCGATCCTCCGCGGGAGACGATGCCGGTGACGCGGTTGGCGGTCAGCGGGATGTAGCGCAACAGCACCCCGGCGTGAATGGTGAAGTAGTCCACCCCTTGTTCCGCCTGTTCGATCAGGGTGTCGCGATAGACCTCCCACGTGAGATCTTCCGGTTTTCCGTTCACCTTTTCCAGCGCCTGATAAATCGGAACGGTTCCGACCGGGACCGGACAGTTGCGGATGATCCATTCACGGGTGGTATGGATGTTTTTCCCGGTGGACAAGTCCATCAGCGTATCGGCACCCCAATGGGTGGCCCACCGCATTTTTTCCACTTCTTCTTCGATGGAAGAGGTCACGGCCGAATTCCCGATGTTGGCGTTCACCTTCACATGAAAATTTTTCCCGATAATCATCGGCTCGGATTCTGGATGGTTGATGTTGGCCGGGATGATTGCCCGACCTGCCGCCACTTCCTGCCGGACGAACTCAGGGTCCACATTTTCCCGCAATGCAACGAATTCCATCTCGGGGGTGATGATGCCTTTTTTGGCATAATGCATCTGCGTGACGATTTTACCTTTTTTCGCCCGGAGCGGGCGACGTTTCAGACGTTTCAAATCCTCGTTTTCCAGCGGATCTTTGGAGCGATAGCCGTCATCGACCGGTTTCACTTCCCGGCCTTCATACTCCTCCACGTCGCCCCGCTCTAAAATCCAGGGACGGCGCAAGGGGGGAAGCCCTTTACGAATGTTGGTTTCCACATTCGGGTCCGTGTAGGGCCCGCTCGTGTCATAGACGCGAACCGGTTCGTTTGGTACCTCTTCGCCGTTCCGCCCCGTCGTGGGAGAAAGGGTGATTTCCCGCATGGGGACGCGAATGTCCGGGCGAGAACCTTGGATGTACACCTTTTTGCTATTGGGGAACGTAAAAGTTTTCGACATCATGAACCTCCTGTGATGTTGGTTTTGCAACCCACACATCAACACAAGCTGTCCCCAGGTTCAGGTGCATCCGATTCCGTCGCGTACGGGTATAAAAAAAGGACCATACGCCAACGTACAGTCCTCTCCCCTTCAAAACAAAGGATCGAATGCAGTTCCCTACGCTGGCATTACCCAGATCAGGTTAAACGGTCGGCGGTAGAGTTCCCCGCCCTCTCAGCCTGGCTTCTCCAAGCTCCCGTTGATATGCAGTTGCCTATCTTGAACTTAACACAGGTTACCTACGAGGTCAATGCGGAAGTCAATCATGTTCGACTCGTATCCATCTTCTGACGAGCATAGTGATTTCCAACGGTAGCCAAAAGACGGTCACGACAAATGAAAAGAGAAAATACGCTTTATTCTCTCCTACCATGTCGACAACTTGCTGATACTCCTCGGCAAGGGATTCGGTCCCCTCGTCCCCGGTTGACATCCACTCCTGGATCCCATCCTCCATCTTTCTCCAGTAAGCATAACCGATCAAAAAATAGACGCACAAGACAAGCGGTGCGAACATCCCCAGCACTCCCTCTATGAGCTCCTATATCCTATTCTTTGCAGATGATGGGATTGCCTGCCACAGGAAAAAATGATTATCCCAAAATCGAAAAGACGATTGAAACGAAATCGAGACAGGGATTCCCGAATTCAGACTCATCAGGTATAATTCTTGGAAGCGGAGAAATGTGGTGCGGGTGGAAGATCAAGATCAGAGAGAAAGAAAGAGGGATGGATGGACATGGGGGGTTGGGGGAGGAGTTGGAGTCAATATCATCCCTTGGTGTGGGTCTTGGTGGGAGGAACAATCTTTTCGCGGGCGGCTATGTTTATGAGCCTGCCATTTTTGACCATTTATCTCGCGCAACATACGGAGATAGATCCGGCGCTGGCGGGGCTGACGGTGGGCTTGGGACCCTTGGCGGGGACACTTTGCGGCTTTATCGGCGGGAATCTTTCGGATCAGTTCGGCAGGCGTACGGTGATGGTAACGGCCATGTTCCTATGGGCAGGGGTGTACATAGGGTTTGCCGTTGCCGAACAAATTGTTCTTTTTATGTTGCTCAACCTGCTGAACGGTGTGTGCCGTTCCTTCTTTGAGCCGACTTCGCAAGCGTTGATGGCAGATATCACTCCTCCGGAACGGAGAATCCGGGTATTTGGATTTCGTTACCTGGCGATCAACTTGGGAGCTGTCATCGGTCCTCTGATTGGCGCAGTGACGGGAATTCTGGCCGGAAAGACAGCGTTTCTGATCACGGGATCCGTCTACTTCGTTTACGCGTGGCTCTTGTTGTTGATGTTGAACCGTTACCGCCATGATTTGACGTCCCATGTCGCACATACGAAGCGGGAACGCGTCGGGATGCGGGCCGCATTTCAGGTGGTGCGGAACGATGCGGCATTGAGGTTCTTTTTGGCCGGGGCGATCTTGGCCAATATCGGATACGCCCAAATCGAAACAACGCTTTCGTTGTACTTGAAGCAAAACGTGGTAAATGGGGAATTGTTGTTTTCCATACTGTTGGCGATCAATGCCGGGTTGGTCGTTATTTTACAGATGCTCTTGACCCGGTGGACTGAGAAACGCCCCATTCTGCAAAGCCTGCTGATCGGTACGCTCCTGTTCGCTGCCGGAATGGGTTGTTTCGCTGTCGGGCAACATGGGGCTTGGTTTGTCGTCGGCATGGTGATACTGACCGTGGGGGAAATCCTGATCTTCCCCACCAACAGCTTGTTCATCGATCGGCTGGCACCCGATCATTTGCGGGGGACATACTTCGGTGCCAACGGCTTTCAGGGATTGGGATTTTTTTTGGGGCCGTCTCTGGGCGGGGGGCTTGTTCAGCGGTTGGGCGGACACTGGGGATTTGCCGTGATTGGGTTGGTGGTGGTCTGTGCGATTTACTTTTATTGGATGGGGATGCGTGTTTATCAAAACCGCTCACGTCAGTTTCCACACGAGACATCGGTTGTCTCCTCTTCGGTGACGAAGGAAAAATTGCATGTTTAGTGAAACATCCTTGAAGAGGCTTCCGTCTATATAGGTACAAGTGAACCACCCTTTTTGCTACTACGAAAGTCGTAGTCGAAAAAAGGATTCCGCGTACTTTTTGGCGAACATGTCGAATTGTGGTGCGTGACGGATTCACGAGATGATGAAAACCAGCGGAAAAGTACGACATTCGGAATAGATGTGGATCGAAAGGATGGAGTTCCGTTGCGGATCGAGTGGTCCCATGTCAGTAAAATATTCCGTATGAAGCCGAAGCAGAAAGGTCGTATCTCATCCCGGATACCGACGCCTTCGATTGGTTTGCTCGATTTTTCCGCGACCGTTCGGCCCGGCATCACCGCTGTTCTGGGTCCAAAAGGTTCGGGCAAAAGCACATTGTTGCGCCTGACGGCGATGCAGTTGGTACCGGATGACGGAAGCGTGACGTATCGCAGCGATGACGGCTCGTTCTGCATGTGGTCAAAATCCGGTGCGGCGATGGCAGATGATCCGATGCTGGCGCAGGTGAAACAGCGCATCGGTTATGTGCCGCCGCTTCGAAAAATGGATCACACCATTTCGGTCGAACATTCTCTGATGTATCTGGCGCAAACACGTCGGGTACCCAATCCCAAAAGGCGGGCCATGGAACTGATCGCACAATGGGGACTTGGTTCCGTTCGTCGCGTCCCGCTCCATGAGTTAAAGCCGGGTGAACTGAAACGTTTCTTTTTGGCGAAAAGTCTGTTGTCCGACCCGGTGATCTGGTTGCTGGACGAACCGGAAATCGGTTTGGATGAGATGGGAAGGGTGCTGTTGGAGAAGGCGCTGGCAAGCCAACCGAAACATCGCATCACGATGTTGGCCACCCAGGATATGGACCTGGCCGAATGGGCATCGGATTTGTTGCTGATGGAAGGGGGCTCCTGCCGGCGATATGGGCGAAAACGCTGGCTGACTGCCGGTGTGCCACAGGGCACGGTAAAAGCGTGGTATGATTGGATGCAAATATTTTCTCAGTATTTAAATCAAAGCCATTCATAAAAAATTAAAATAAGTAACGAAACTTCTTCTGAAAACCGGATCGGAACCATATACGAACGGAACTCTCTGTAGTCTCACTGTTCCCCGATGAAGGGGAACAGTTTTTTATTGAACAAAAAAGCGTGGTACCACATAGTACCACGCATAAAGGGGTTCAGGGAAATAGGAAATCAGGCGTTCACTTCCTCGGTGTTGTTCAGGATTTGACGCAATACCGTTTGCAGAATACCACCGTTGCGGTAGTATTCGATGTCCACCACGCTGTCCAGACGGGAGATCACGTCGAATTCGACCGTGGTTCCGTCCGCTTTGGTGGCACGCACTTTCAGCGTTTGATTGGGTTGCATGTCGTCGCTCAAACCGATGATGTCGAAGGTTTCTTCGCCGGTCAGGTTCAGCGTTTTGGCGTTTTGACCCTCGACGAACTGGAGCGGCAGCACGCCCATGCCGACCAAGTTGCTCCGGTGGATCCGTTCGAAGCTTTCCGCGATGACGGCTTTCACACCGAGCAGGTTGGTGCCTTTGGCCGCCCAGTCGCGGGAGCTTCCAGTGCCGTACTCCTTGCCGGCCAGAACCACCAGCGGCGTGTTTTGCTCCTTATACTTCATAGCTGCGTCGTAAATGGGCATCACTTCGCCGGTCGGCAGGAACTTGGTGTAACCGCCTTCCGTACCCGGGACCATTTGGTTGCGGATGCGGATGTTGGCAAAGGTGCCGCGGGTCATGACGCGGTCGTTGCCGCGACGGGAACCGTACGAGTTGAAGTCTTTTGGTTCCACACCGTGTTCACGCAGGTATTTGCCTGCCGGGCTGTCCGGGGCGATCGCACCGGCCGGAGAAATGTGGTCGGTCGTGACAGAGTCGCCCAATACGGCCAACGCCCGCGCGCCACAGATTTCCTTAATCGGCTCCACATCCGGGGACAGGTTGACGAAGAACGGCGGTTCTTGAATGTACGTGGACTCGGGATCCCAATCGTACAGTTCGCCTTTGGGCGTGGTTAGATTGTTCCACCGTTCGTTCGCGTCGAAGACACGGCTGTATTGCTTCTTGAACTGTTCCGGATTCATCGCTTGGTTCATTACGTCGCGGATTTCCTGCGCGCTCGGCCAGATGTCTTTCAGGTAGACCGGCTGATTGTCGTGGCCGTAACCGATCGGTTCGTTCAGCAGATCGATGTCCACTGTACCGGCAAGCGCGTAGACGATAACCAGCGGCGGGGATGCGAGATAGTTGGCTTTTACCAGCGGGTGAATCCGACCTTCGAAGTTCCGGTTGCCGCTCAGAACAGAAGCGACGGTCAGATCGTTCTCTTCGATCGCTTTGGCCACCGCTTCCGGTAGCGGACCGCTGTTCCCGATACAGGTGGCGCATCCGTAACCGGCCACGGTAAAGCCGAGTTGAGCCAACGGTTCGATCAGACCCGCTTCTTTCAGGTAGTCGGTGACGACCTTAGAACCGGGCGTCAGACTGGTTTTGACATAGGCCGGCACTTTCAATCCTTTTTCCACCGCTTTTTTCGCCACCAAGCCGGCACCCAGCATCACCGACGGGTTGGATGTGTTGGTACAGCTGGTGATGGCAGCGATCACGACGGAACCGTTTTTCAACGTGAAGGATTCGCCGTCCGCTGTAACTTCTGCTTTTTTGGCGATTTCCTCCTCGGACAGTCCGAAACCGCGCTCTTCCACCGGTTTGCGCAAGGTGTCGTTCCAGGCTTTTTTCATGTCTTTCAATTCGATCCGGTCTTGCGGACGCTTCGGACCGGCCAGGCTGGGAACGACTGTGGACAGATCCAGTTCGATGGTGTCGCTGAAGATCGGGTCCGGCGTATCGTCGGTACGGAACAGGCCTTGCGCTTTGCAGTAGTCTTCCACCAGTTGGACCAGCTTTTCGTCGCGGCCGGTGTTGCGCAGATAGTTGAGCGATTCTTCGTCCACCGGGAAGAAGCCCATCGTCGCTCCGTATTCCGGCGCCATGTTGGCCACGGTTGCCCGGTCGGCCAAGCTGATGTTGGACAGTCCCGGTCCGTAGAATTCTACGAATTTGCCGACGACGCCTTTTTTCCGCAGCATTTCGGTCACGGTCAAGGCCAGGTCGGTCGCAGTGGCGCCTTCCGGCAATTTGCCGGTCAACTTAAAGCCAACCACTTCAGGCGTCACGAAGTACAGCGGTTGACCCAACATGCCCGCTTCCGCCTCGATGCCGCCAACACCCCAGCCGACAACGCCCAAACCGTTGATCATTGTGGTGTGGGAGTCGGTACCGACAAGCGAATCCGGGAACACTTCAATACGGCCATCCACTTCGCGGGTGGCCACCACCGTTGCCAGGTATTCCAGGTTGACTTGGTGCACAATCCCGGTCGCCGGCGGAACCGCACGGAAGTTGTCAAACGCTTCCTGCGCCCAGCGGAGCAGACGGTAGCGTTCCTCGTTCCGTTCGAATTCCACGTTCATGTTGTATTCCAGGGCATCTTTGGTGCCGTATTTGTCCACCATGACGGAGTGGTCGATCACGAGATCCACCGGGATCAAGGGATTGATTCGGGACGGATCTCCACCCACCCGTTTCATCGCGGAACGAAGCGCGGCCAAGTCAACGACGGCCGGTACGCCGGTAAAGTCCTGCAACACAATCCGGGCCGGTTTGAAGGCTACTTCTTTGTCCGAACGTTCTTCCGCCCACCGGGCCAATTGTTTCACATGCTCTTCTGTCACGGCTTTTCCGTCACACTGACGAACGGCCGCTTCCAACAACACTTTGATGGAGAAAGGCAGGCGGGAAACCTTGCCCAGCCCTTGTTCCTCCAGCCCTTGCAAGCGGTAGTATGTGTACGATTTACCGCCCGATTCGAGCTGGGAACGCACGCCAAACACGTCGTTGGGCATGTTGAGTCCCTCCTTTGATGGAATATGCAATAAAAAAGCCATTATGTTTCATCTAATGAAACCAAGTTTCTTTTTTCGATATCATTATACTATGGAGCTTCGGAATTGTATACCCCTTAATCGCTTATCCTCTCGCCCTTTTCTTGTGATCAGTTCCGACGTATAATAAAAGGAAAATCGTTTTCAAACCGTGAAACACGGAGGGCTTGCCCTTGGCGGAGGACAAAAAAATGACGGTGCGTGCGGCGGAGCGTGCCCTGGATATTCTGTTGTGTTTTGTGGATCAACCGGAGCTGGGGTTGACCGAGATCGCCCATCGCACCTCGATCAACAAAAGTACAGTATTCCGTCTGTTGGCCACGTTGGAGAGCAAGGGCTTTGTGGTCCGCAATCCCGATACGGAAAAATACAAATTGGGGTTTCGCGTGTGGGAGCTGGCGGCCAACATGGATCACTCGGATGATCCCGCAGTATTATTTTTGCCAGAGATGGAGCGGTTACGCGACCAGGTGGATGAAACGGTCAGTTTGTACATAAGAGACGGGTTGGAGCGAATCCGGGTACAAGCGGTGGAAAGCAGGCAGACCATTCGTCGGGTAGCGCCGATCGGTGCCCGTATGCCGCTGTCGGTTGGCGCTTCCAGCAAAGTGTTGGTCGCCTATGCCGATCCGATCGTGCAGAAAGAAGTGTTGGCCGATCCCCATTGGCCGCCGACAGTGGATCGTGAGCGATATCAGAAACAATTAGAAGAGATTCGGAAGACGGGTTATGCCATAAGCGTCGAGGAGCGAGAGGCCGGTACGTCGGCAATTGCCGTGCCGATCTTCAACCGGGAGGGTCGGATCGTCGCAGCCTTGGCCGTATCGGGTCCGGTGGGACGATGGACGCCGGATCGCATGACGCAATTCGCTCCGCTGATCACGGCTGCCGCTGAACGGATGGGAAAAATGTTGCGGAAATGATCCGGTAAGTGAATAAAAAGATCACTCAATGGGGATCAATAGAAAAAGGACGGATTTTCCGGTCACGACCTTGTCGTTTTTGCCAATGACGGCAAAAGAACCGGAAAAACCGTCCGATTCATTGTCACAGGTGGATGTCAAAATGCCGCCGAAGTTGATCATGAAATTGTTCCTCGGATACAATGGGGACTTTCTGTTGATGACCGTTTTTTGTAACGGTCAAATGTTCTTTTGTGAGGGTGATTCGACCGGTCGGCGTGGCGATCGTACACACGGTTTTTTGAGTAAACGTCGACTCCGGCGAAGTTTGGTGGTATTCGCACATCGAAGCAAACTGGTGCAGCTCGCGCGGGATGGTCGTGAACTGATATTGGGTCAACCATTCGTTTTCCAGTTCTTTTTGAAAAAGATATCCTCCCGGCTTTTCCCCGTCGGCTATTACTCTGTACCTGCCGCTGATGTCTTCCACTTCCGTACCGTCCAGAGGCAACGGTTCTCTGCAGCTGTCCCCAAATCCCACGTCTACTAAATACGGCTGGTCCAAATGAACGAGCAAAGCCAAGTGGTCGAACTCCGGATTGAAACGGCCGTCCGGCTTGCGAACACGGGCGGAGATCAAAGTTGTGGAATATCCGCACTCACGAAGGAGCCAATCGAACAGCGCGTTCAATTCGTAACAAAAGCCGCCCCGCCTCCGGTTGACCAATTTGTCATACATGTCGGGAAGGAACAGACGAATCGGCCGTCCCAGGGAGATGTCCAGATTTTCAAACGGAACGCTGAGCAAATGGCGTTTTTGCAAGTGACGCAGAAAGGAAACGTCGGGTTGACTGGTTGCCACGATCCCAATTCGGGAGAGGTACGTTTGTACGTCCATCCTTTTTCCCCTTTTCAAACGGATTCATTTCCGTTATACCACACATATGTGCGGGGAAAACCGTGGCTGGTCACGTTTATGGACGTTTGGTTAAAAGATGGGATAGAATAACCATAAGGAGGGATTGAGGATGGCCCAGGATTTTTATTTTCAACAACTGCAAATGATGGTTCAGCCGATGCGGGATGAACTGACCCGTCTCGGCATTCGGGAATTGCGGACGCCGGAAGAAGTGGTGGAAGCATTGGAAGGGGAAGCCAAAAACGGCACCACGCTGGTCGTCGTCAACTCGGTATGCGGATGTGCGGCCGGACTGGCTCGCCCTGCGGTGGCCGAAGCGCTGAAGCACGAAAAAACGCCAGACCACCTGTATACCGTGTTTGCCGGTCAAGATCGGGAAGCGACCGCCAAGGCACGGGAATATTTCGGTGACTATCCGCCGTCTTCCCCGTCCTTCGCCATTTTAAAGGACGGCCAAATCGTCCACATGATTCCGCGGGAACAGATCGAAAACCGGAGCCTGGAAGAAATCGCCGCCAGTCTCAAAGCTGCTTTTGAAAAGTATTGCTGATCGAATATTGAATACACACCCAAGCCCCGCAAGATTTCTTGCGGGGCTTGTTTATTTTCGATCAGTCAACCCGGTTGGCTACTGTTTTGAGCGCTTCCAACAATTGCTCTCGATGCTCTTTCTTGCCCACGGTTATACGGATTAAGCGATTCAGCGGGGGAACACCCGGTGTGCGGATGAATACGCCGATTCGAAGCAAGTCGTCCACGATGCACCGTGCGCGTTCTGCGTCCCCCACGTCGATGGCGACGAAATTGGTGGCAGAAGGAATGGCACGCCAACCCAGCTCTTCGGCCGTTGCTTCGTACTCCTTTTTCCCTTTGTTGACGGCATTGACAACGTCGCGGACGAAATCGGGATCTTGGAGCGATGCCAACGCACCGGCTTGCGCAATTCGGTTGACGCCGAAATGCAGACGCACTTTGTCGAAGGCGGAAATGGTTTCTTCACATGCAATGGCATAACCGATTCGCGCCCCCGCCATACCGTACGCTTTGGAAAAGGTACGCATACGAATGACTTGCGGATGATCGCCCTGTATGGGCAGGTGAGCAGATGGCGGTGCGAATTCGATATAGGCTTCATCCAAGATCAGCACGCACCTCGGAGGCAGTGCATCGATGAGGCGAGCCACGTCGTCGGCTGAATGCCAAGTGCCCGTTGGATTGTCCGGGTTGGCCAGATACAGCAGTCGGGCATCCACTTCGCGGGCTTTTTCCACCAAAGCCTCCAAATCGTTTTTCCAATCGTGGTAGGGTACGAAATGAAGCTGTCCACCGAATCCGGTCACATGGAATTGAAAGGTGGGGTAGGAGCCCAACGAGGTGACGACCGGAACGCCCGGCTCGACAAAGGTGCGCACCGCAAGTTCAAGGAGATCATCAATGCCGGAGCCGATTACGATCTCTTCTTTACGAACACCGTGGATGTGTGCCAACGCTGTGCGAAGTGCATCGTTTTCCGAATCCCCGTACCAGGATACTTCCTCCAGCGCCCGGCGCATCGCTTCCTGCGCCAAGGGTGAGACTCCGAAGTCGCTTTCGTTGGCACCGAGGCGCAACCGGATGGGTTGCCCCGTTTGACGCTCCAGCGCTTCGGGCGGGACGAACGGCACTGTGGCCGGTAACTGGTTGATCAGCTGGGTAAAAGGTGGATGCACGCGTTTCATTACTTTCGACATCTCCTGTTAAAAGAATCAGATGAATATGCGATTTCCCACTATGTTAACACGTTTGAGCACAAAAACAAGGGGGAATGTTCCCTGAAAAAAAGAAGGGGCACGATGTGCCCACGAAACTGCTGACAAAGTGGCCGCGATCGTATCTGATGAGTCGGTCCGGTCGCTTCCCGGATCCGCTCTACCAGCGCCCTCTTGGGAGGATGAGCAAGGCGCTCCGAACCGGGAAGCACAGGACGCGGGCAAGTACGCTTTGCTTAAAAGGAAATTGCCCACGAAGGACTGCCTGCGCTATCAAATCGAAGCTCGGTATGGATTGGTCATTCGCTATCCTGGGAGACGTTGCGTCCCGATTGATAGGCCAGACGTGGAGATGTGAATTTGAGACGCTCAGGGTACGCTTGCAGTATAACACCTTATCGTCGTTCCAGACGTAACAGCCAGAGGAAATATGGGCATCCGATCAGGGAGGTAAAGATCCTGGCCGGAATTTCTGACGGTGCGATCAATACACGTCCCACAGTGTCCGCGGCGACCGTCAACAAAGCCCCGAGGATGGCGGAGGCGGGTAATATTTTTCTCATATCGGAACCAACCAGCAATCGGGCCATATGAGGAGCGATCAACCCTACAAACCCGATATTCCCGGCTACCGAAACAGCGCAACCGGCCAATCCGACACCGACGGCTGTAATGAGAAGGCGGGTTCTTTCCAAATGGATTCCCAGTCCCTTCGCCGTTTCGTCCCCCATTTGCAGTACGTTCAAAGGGCGTGCTGTCCACCACCCGAGTCCCAGCAATGCGATGGCCCAGATCCATACCCCCGACAATTGTTCCGATCCTTTTCCCCAAACAGAGCCTGTCAGCCAAAACAATGCGGAATCCAGTTCATCTGGAGCTTTCAATACGACGACATCTCTGGCAGCCAAGCACACCGCGGATACCGCAATTCCAATCAAGATCAGTGGTGGATTCCACTCCTTTTTGCCAAGCCAGCAGATAGATGATCACAGCGGTTAATAGACCACCCGCAAAAGCGAACAAGGGCAATAGTCCCGGCGGGGAGGACGGAGCCAGCAGAATCAGGATGACTGCTCCCAAACCGGCACCGGCGCTGATGCCGAGCAAGTCGGGAGAAGCCAGACTATTACGGGTGATATTGGACATTTCCTATCTGAATGCGGGCGGCGGGATCGGATCAATTATACCGAGCTGGAAAAACAATTCGACTGGGATCTGTTTGTTAGCTGGTTGGATTCCATGTTGGCAACCAACTGTCCGCCCGGTGTCACCGTCCTTTTTGAGTGCGGCCGATTTTTGACCGCCGCTTGCGGTTTTTATGCGGTGGAAGTGCTGGATATCAAAAAAAATCATGGGAAGCATTTTGTCATCGTCCGTGGGGGGACACATCAATTTCGCTTACCTGTTTCCTGGCAACACAACCACCCGTTTCGCGTTCTATCCGTTGAGCAGTGGGATTATCCGTTTCCGAGAAAGGAGCTGACCGATGCCCACATTACGGTAGTCGGGCAGCTGTGTACACCGAAGGATGTACTGGCGAGGGACGTGTACGTTTCACGCGTGCGAATCGGAGATATGATTCTCTTTTCCCATGCGGGCGCTTATGGATGGGCGATTTCCCATCATGATTTTCTCAGTCATCCACACCCGCAGCACATCTATCTGGGAGAGAAGGGGAACGAAGCGGCATACGGAGGTGATTCCACACATGGCGAATCTATTGTCCACACTCCAGTTGATTGACACGGACCAAATCTGCCTGCATGAGGCCCATGAACCTTCCCGACTGCACCGAATCTGTGAAGGGATCAAGCGTGAGGGGGTTCTTCGACACCCGCCGCTCGGCATCCGGATGCGGGATGGTCGGTACCTGATCATTTACGGGGCACACCGCACGTGTGCCCTGAAAAAACTGGGGTGTCTCCGAATTCCGTTGCAAGTGGTGACAAAAGAAGAGGTGATGTTGGAATCCTGGGAGCATATGGTGCCGGTCGGTTCGTGGTTGGACCGTTTGCGGCATCATCCTTGGCTGCGTTGGGAGGAACGGGTTGAAGAGACGAATTCCGTGGCCGAAGTGGTGGAGCAGGATGGACGGAGTTTCTTCCTGTTGCCGGTGGAAGGGGGGACTCACGCCCTATCCCGTCTCGATCTATGGCATGAGGTGGTGGGTGCCTACAGCAGGGATTGCATAGTTCAGCGCTTGCCACAAGGGTGTGGACAACTGCCGGGTGAGGGGAAGGTGGTTCTTCGCTATCCAGTTTGCAGGCTGGAAGAGTTGGAACAGATCGTTTTGAGCGGAAAAGTGATGCCGGCAGGTGTTACCCGATTTGTTGTCAGCGGTAGGTTGTTAAACCTCCGCATTCCGTTACATTTGTTGACCCAACAAGTGATTTCGGATGAATGGGAAAAGCTTTGCCGAAAGTGGTCGGACTCCTTGCGTCTGTATGACGAGCCTGTGTATTATTGCGAGGTGTAATAGTGGAAGTGATCGACTACTGACCTAGTTCAACTTGAGCGAAGCAGCAGAAAGCGCGGAAATCCCATCGCGGGCAAATTCCACAAAAAAACGGGCGCAAAGGCCCGGATTTGAAAAGTGGGAAGATGGGATTCCGCTTTATTTTTTTTCGAATCGATCCGAATCAGTACTGCTTCTACGATGTAGCGATCTGGTGCGCTTCCGATATAACCGAAAGGATAGCAGGTGGTCAATGTCAGTGTCGGTGTCGGTTTAGAAGCGAGAACCGACAGGTCCGTGGGCTTGGTTACCCACATCTTTTGCACTCGATAGGTAAAGGTGCCCGCTTCGGTTCTCACCACCAACAAATCGCCTTTTTTCACTTCACCCATCCGGCGGAAAACCGTATCCCGATGCCCGGACAGCACCGCATTGCCGGTGACGCCCGGAAGGGCGCTGCCACGAAGGTGTCCCACTCCTTTGGCCAACTGGTCCTCATCGGTCCCTTCCACGATGGGCAAAATGGCACCGATGCGAGGGATGACCAACTGCCCGAATGTCTCTCCCGTTCGGGGAGCAGGATAGGGTGGGATCCCCCTGGACAGCGCGGGATCGTTGGGATGGGTTCGTGGCGTATACGCCAGCGCCGTTTTCGGGTCGTACACCGCTGTACGGCTTTCCTTCCACCACTGGTATCCGCTCCAGCACACCAGTAAGGCACCCACAGCCATCAACAGAAGCCCCAACTTGCGCATCAAAGCCGATCAGCCTTTTTGCGGACGGAACCGATATAATACTGCCCCGCAGACGAGCAACAATCCGCCCGCCAATGCCAGATTGGGGTACGGCGTTGCCGTTTTCGGCAGTTCTTGGGCTTCCGGCTGCGGTGCGGAAGCGCCTGAGAACGACTGTTGTTTGATTTCTTCCGGTTGCACAACGGTGGGTGCGCTGTAGGAAGGCTTGTCCATCGTCACCTGACGTCCGCCGTCATGTTGCCCTCCACTGACCGGTTGATCCACCGGTGTTGGGTAGGCCGGTTGCTCTGCAGGCTGTTCATTTCCCGGCTGATCCACCGGTTGTTCATCCACCGGAGGTTGGTCCACCGGCGGTTGATCCACCGGCGGCTGATCCACCGGAGGTTGGTCCACCGGCGGTTGATCCACCGGCGGCTGATCCACCGGAGGTTGGTCCACAGGTGGCTGATCCACCGGAGGTTCATCCACCGGCGGTTGATCCACCGGCGGTTGATCCACCGGAGGTTGGTCCACCGGCGGTTGATCCACCGGAGGTTCTTCCACCGGCGGTTCTACTACCGGCGGGACCACGTCACGGACCAAATCGGTCACATTGCCGGCAGTCTGGTTCACTTCATCGGTGATCGGTTGCGGGTCAACACCCACATGGATGTCGACTGGTGCGGCGTTTGCGACCGGGAAAGAGACAAGTAGGAGAGCCAATGTCAAAATAAGCGTCCGCAACAGTTCCACTCCCCACCTTATTCAAATTTTGCCCATCTTCCCTATTTTTCTATATTAGCATAATCAGTGAAAATCGGTAGTCCCAACTTTAAAAATCATGTCAAAAGTTGTCATTCACTTCTGTAATTGGTCGAGTGCCTTTTTGTATAAAGGATGATTCGGCTCCAAACGGACCGCCTGTTGAAATTGGGAAATTGCTTCATTACGCTTGCCTGAAGCGGCGAGTACGACACCGTAATGGTAGTGATACAAGGCATTTCGACTGTTCGCTTTCAATGCTTGCTGAATGGCGTTTGTCGCTTCGGAAAGTCGCCCCGCGTAGTAGAAAGCGACGGACGCGTAATAATACCCTCCCTCATTCAGTGCTTGTTTCTTCATCAAAGGGTCGAATACTTTCACCGCTTCTTGTGCCCATTTTCGTTTTTGCGCCTCTTTCTCTTCCGGCAAGAGCGACGGATTTTCGTTAGCAAGTTCCCGCTTTTTTAGATACAGGATGCCCAACATCAACTTGTAACGGGGATTATCCTCATCCATGCCGGATGCGGTCTTGGCGGATTGGATGGCGGGATCGATTTGTCCCAACCGGTATTGATATACGGATAGGTCATAGTAATAGTAAGGTTGACGACTGTCCAAGGCGATCGCTTTTTTCAACATCTCCGAGGCATGAGCGAAATCTCCCAGTGCACCGAGAATCTTTCCGTTGTGATAGAAGTAGGCTGGATTGGATGGGTTCATTTGCACAGCTTTGTCGCTGGCGGTTTTGGCAGCCATAAAATCCTTGGCATAATACGCCTGCATGGCCAAACCGTCTTGCATGGCAGGGTCTTGTGGGAAGCGTTTCACCGCCTGTTTCATCACTTTCACGCCGTTTTGGAAGTCTCCCTCAATTTGGTACAATTTAGCGACATGCAGGTAGTATCCCTGTTTGCTCGGATCGGCCGCCAATGCTTTTTTGCCCAAGTCCAATGCCCGCTCGTATTGTTTCGCTTGATACGCCGCCAAGGATTGGTTGTACCAGATCGCCGCCTGTTTGGATAGGGACGGGCTCAGTGCTGCAGAGTCCGTATTGGACATGATCATTTGCGTGATACCCCATCCGGCAGTGGTTAGTAGAATCAATCCGCCGATCGCGGCCGCACCCAGACGAACGGCTCTGCGCTTCCACCAAGGACTGGAGGCGGTTGGGACATGTGGTGATGGGGCAGTCCGTTCAGACACAATGGATGCTTTAATTTCGGTGCCGGTGGTCTGTTCGGATGCGGTATGTTCCCTTCCCAGCGCTTCCGGCCTTGAGAGAGTGCGTGTGGTTTGCTCCAACAGTTCCAATGTTTCGTCCCAAGAAGGGAGATTTGTTGACGATGCTTGACATATCCGACGAAGAAAGGACTGCCATACATTTGGAACAACAGGATCTTCAGGCAGGGAACGAATGGTTTCCATTGGAACGTTTAATGGCATCCGTCGACCGGTCAAAAGGGAATACGCAAGCAAACCCAGACGAACTCTTTCATCCGGTGGGAAAAGGGGAGGGCGTGTCAGCCAAGTGGGACCACCGTATAGAAAGCGTATCTGTCCGCTGTCTTCCAGGAAGAGGTTCTCGGGATGGATAAAGGTCCATTCTCCATTCCGTTCAATCTGCATCCACGTCCGGGCCACCTGTTGTAACAGCAAGGGAATCTCTCTCTCCGGCACACGATGGCGGGACAGCAGCCGATGCGCAAGCCAGGTGTCCGGCATGCGGCGATACACCCAGTACAGTGTCTCCTTTTCGACAAACACAGCCTCCGCAGATACGAACCGGGACCCGTCCCGCTCCAAAAGCGCCGTCAGGGGTGCGGCCAGAGAAGCGGCCGGAACGGCAAGAATAAAGCGAGTACCTGTTTGGGTGACATCCGCATTTGTCGGATCAGGGTGGAACCGGGTGAAAAACAGCGTTCCCAGTTGAAGGGGGAATACTTGCAACACTTCATATGTATTTCGAATCCATTCACCCTTGTGTGCGTTCCTCATCAGTCCATACTCCTTTGATCAAATCGGTTTGCTCCTGTCCTGCTGTATTGGAATCAACCTTTTTTATTTTATCACGCCTTTGAACGGGAATATATCCGTTATTGCATGGCTTCCCCAGTTGGAGTGCATGTAAAGGGATATGATACAATACGTCCAGACGATCATGTGAACGGAAGGGGACAAAACCGATGAAAATCATTTCGATCGAACCCACACCAAGTCCCAACACCATGAAATTAAACATGGATGAGCGATTGCCTGAAGGGATGAGCATCAACGTCACCCGTGAACAGGTCGAGGGGGCACCGGAGTATATACGCCGCCTGTTGCAGATTCCGGGGGTCAAGGGTGTGTTTCAGGTATCGGACTTCATCGCGCTGGAACGCCATCCCAAAGCGGATTGGCAGGCGATCCTGTCTGCCGCTCGGGAAGTGCTGGGCGGTGAAGGGGATGTTCAAACCTCGGATGATCAGAAGGAAGCGACACAGGACGGATTTGGCGAAGTGCAGGTGTTCGTTCAGACGTTCCGAGGCATCCCCATACAGGTAAAAGTGGTGAAAAACGGGGAAGAAACCCGGTTCGGCCTGCCCGATCGTTTCATGGAGGCGACGATGAAGCTGAAAATGGCCTCTCCCAATATTATTATGGAAAGGAAATGGGAAGAGCGCGGGGTTCGTTACGGAGACGTGAACCGAGTAGGGGAAGAAGTAGTGAAGGAAATCGCCGCGGCGTATGATGCCACCCGGTTGAACCGGATGGTGGAGGAGGCGTTCCGGTTGCAGGCGGGTGAAACGGTTCATGAGGAACGATTGGATGCGGATGAAGTGGCCCGCCGATTGGACGAACCTAATTGGGAAACGCGATATGCCGCATTGTCCCGCATGAAACAACCGGATCGGGAAGCATTATCCGTATTGCAAAAGGCGTTGTCCGATCCCCATGTATCCGTTCGAAGGTTGGCCGTGGCCTATCTGGGGGAAGTGGATGATGCCGATGTATTGCCATTATTGTTGAAAGTCTTGAAAGACCCCTCCCCCATCGTTCGACGTACCGCGGGCGATACTTTGTCCGACCTCGGTGATCCCCGTGCGATCGGACCGATGGCGGAAGCGCTCAAAGATCCCAATAAACTAGTGCGGTGGCGGGCCGCCCGTTTTCTCTACGAAGTGGGGGACGAATCAGCACTGCCGGCCTTGCGTGAAGCAGAGAATGATCCCGAATTCGAGGTGCGTCTACAAGTGCGGATGGCGCTGGAGCGTATCGAAAAAGGCGAAGAAGCGAGCGGTACCGTGTGGCAGCAGATGACACGAGCAATCGAAAAAAAGAGTGGAGAATCAGAGGACCGAGATTAATTATTTTTATATAGAGTGAGCAGGAAAAACCAGCCCGACACATAAACTACTATACGGGCGAAAACTCGTGAAACGAGACAGAAATAGGCTTGGGCGAAGCTATCGTGGATGGATGTGAGTTGCCACACCAGATGCAACGAGCAGCCCACGGCGACCAATGGGAGGGCCTCTGGTGCTTGAGTCGTGTTGAGTAAGTCACTGATATTTTCGGTGGATGTAGATATCACGATCATCAAAGCAAGCGGCGGGGGTGAATGCGTGCTAAAGACGGTTCTGTTTGATTTCGACGGGACACTGGCGGATACACTACCGCTGATTTATCGGTCTTTTCGCGAAGTATTTCGCCGATTCGGTGAAGAGGAACTGGAAGACGCGGGAATTGCCGCGCGGTTCGGGCCGCCGGAGGAAGTGATTTTGGAACGCTATCTTCCCCGCCAATGCCTGCAGCAGGCCCACGATGCCTATTTCCAACTGTATCGGGAGCACCATACTCGATTTGTCCGATCCGACGAGGCCATTTTGGAACTGCTGCGCTGGTTGAAGGAACGGGGAGTTCATGTCGGTGTGGTGACGGGAAAAGGTCGCAGAAGTGCAGCCATTTCGGCCGAACTGCTGGGTATGGACGGATTGGTCGACTGGTGGGTGACCGGCACGGAAATCAACCGTTATAAACCGGAACCGGATGGCATCCGATTGGCGATGCGTCATTTTGGGGCACGTTCGGAAGAAACGGTATATGTAGGGGATACGTCTGTCGACGTGATGGCCGGAAAGGCCGCCGGAGTATCCACAGTGGGGGTTTGTTGGTTTGCAGAAGAAAAGACCTGTTCCTTCCAACCGGAACCGGATGCCGTTTTTTTCGAGGTGGAAGCTTTCCGCCATTGGCTGGAGGAGAGATTGGATTAAGCGTATGATCGATGAGATGACACACCCTGGAACAGGGAGCCGTTTTTGCCCCACTTCGACTGGTTCGGAGTGGATCGGCGAACGGCTCCCTTTTTTATCCTCAGCTTCCGAAAAAGGTTCTCAGGGCGTCGGGAATGTCTTTCTGCCACAATCCCCACGTGTGGTCGCCTTCTTTTTCCACATAATGCACCTGAGCCTGTTTGTCCTGCAGGTGGCGGTACACTTCCCGATTACGGGCCAATAAATCCAATTTGCCCATATGGGTGGGCACGGCGGTTTCTGCTTTTCCGATGGATTGGTACACCAGCAGATCGTCAAGTGAAGTCGTTTGGCGAATCCGGTCGATGGTTGCTTCTAGGAAAGCGCCCGATTGCGACAGCACCTGACGGAAATCCTCCGGGTACTCCAGTGCCAAGTGAAGCGAAACGGTTCCTCCCAGGGAGGAACCACCGACGACCCGTCCATCAGGTGTTCGATCCACCGGAAATTCGCTTTCGATCTCCGGCAAGAGTTCCTCCGTAAAAAATTGCATGTACAGTCGGTTACGTTCACCGATCGGAGAATATTCGGCCGTACGCTTGCTTTTGTCGACGGGGATGGCCACCATAATGACAGGTCGGATGTCCTTCTCGTAGATCATTTGGTTGGCTTGGGTGGCGATACGACCCAGATTAAAATAGTCGTCTCCGTCCTGCAGATACAACACCGGATAGGTGACGGTTTCGTCATATTGAGGAGGCAGGTACACCTGTATTTCTTTGACTTCGTCCAGATAATGGCTGCGAATCTCTTTTTTGATGATGGTTCGTTTCAAATATTGGGGATTCATTGGTCATCACTTCACTTTAAAATTGACGTTGTGCTTTCTATTGTACCCGATTTTTTCCCGGTTTGCTCGGGTTTTCAAAAAAAAACAAGTTCCCTTTCGATCAGGGCAGGTCATCCTTCGCTATAAAATGGACTTCCAATATATTAACAAATTTAATTAAATTCATTCTGATTTTGGTTAACATATGATTCAGAGTATTCTTTTGACCATCTGTCTGCCGACCAGTACAATAAAGGATGAAGTCCTGAAAAGGAGGCGTGTGGGTATGGCAAAAGCGGTCTGGTTTCCCGATGAGGAACAAGCACGGCAAACACGGTTGTATCGGTTGATGCAACGGTTTGGGATCTCCGATTATGACCAGTTTTATGAACGGTCCATCCAAAATATCGCTTGGTTTTGGGAAGCGGTGGTTCATGATCTGGATTTGGAGTGGATTCGCCCATACCGCCAAGTGATGGACGCTTCCGACGGGATCCAATGGACACGGTGGTTTGTCGACGGGCGTTTCAACGTTTCGCACAATTGTCTGGATCGATGGGTGAATCGAAATGAATCCCGCCACCGGCTGGCGCTGGTCTGGGAAGGGGACGACGGGGCCGTCCGCAAATACACGTACCGGGACTTGTGGTCCGAGGTCAACCGATTGGCCCGGGGACTGATTCGGCTGGGCATCCAAAAAGGGGATCGGATCGGCATTTATTTGCCGATGATTCCGGAAAATGTCATTGCCATGCTGGCGATTGCCCGCATCGGCGCCATTTTCACGCCGTGTTTCTCCGGATACGGTGCGCAGGCTGTCGCTTCCAGGCTAAATGATTGCGGAGCAAAACTCCTGATTACGGCGGACGGGTTCCTGCGGCGGGGAAAAGTGGTGCCCATGAAGGAAGAGGCCGACCGAGCGGTGGACTTGTCCCCTTCAGTGGAAAAAGTGTTGGTCGTTCGCCGGCTGAAACGGGACGTGCCGTGGAACGAAGAGCGTGATGTGGAATGGGATCATTTGGCGACAGAAATGAAACCGCTTTCTCCTGAGGCGACGGCATCGGAGGACCCGTTCATGATCATCTACACGTCGGGGACCACCGGCAAACCCAAAGGAACGGTGCACGTCCATACCGGCTTTCCGATCAAAGCGGCGTTTGATGCGGGATACGGCATGGATGTGGGGCCGGGGGATATCCTGTTTTGGGTGACCGACATGGGATGGATGATGGGACCGTGGATGGTGTTCGGTGCGTTGATGACCGGTGCCGCCATGCTGTTGTTTGAGGGAACACCGGACTATCCAGAACCGGACCGTTTGTGGAAGATCGTCGCCTCGCACGGGGTGAGTCACTTGGGGATCTCTCCCACTGTCATCCGGTCATTGATGAAACACGGCGTTTCCTGGGTTAAACGGCATGACCTCAGCTCCCTGCGCGTGTTTGGGTCGACGGGGGAACCGTGGAATCCGGAGCCGTGGCAGTGGCTGTTCGAACAGGTGGGCGGTGGTCGTGTCCCTATTTTCAACTATTCCGGCGGAACGGAGATTTCCGGCGGTATTTTGGGCGGGAACCTGTTGAAACCGATCGCCCCATGCTCATTCAGCGGTCCCATGCCGGGTATGGACGCCGATGTATGGGATGAAAACGGTCTAACTGTGCGCGGAGAAGTGGGCGAGTTAGTCCTGCGACAACCGTGGGTCGGTATGACCAAAGGATTTTGGAACGATCCGAAACGCTATGAAGAAACGTATTGGAGCCGATGGCCCAAAACATGGGTGCACGGTGATTGGGTGGAAGTGGACGCAGAAGGATTTTGGTACATTACGGGAAGATCCGATGATACATTGAAAATCGCGGGGAAACGGTTGGGGCCGGCTGAGATGGAATCGGTACTCGTGGATCATCCGGCTGTCGTTGAATCGGCAACAGTGGGCGTGCCGGATGAGACTAAAGGAGAGCAGGCCGTCTGTTTTGCAGTATTGGCACACGGTTATGAACCTGGGGAAACACTGGAATCGGATCTGATCCGTTTGGTAGAGGAAAAAATGGGCAAAGCACTGCGACCCAAGCGCGTTCATTTTGTGCAGGAACTGCCCAAAACCCGAAACGGGAAAATCTTGCGCCGGGTGATCCGGGCCGCTTACCTTGGAAAAGAGGCGGGAGATCTCTCTTCGCTGGAAAATCCGGATGCGGTGGCGGCTATTCGAGCGCTCGGCACGGCGGAAGCTAACCGTGTGTGATCAAGTTGGGATCTTTTGAAGCAGGCGGAGCCCGTAATCGGTTCTCTCAGGATTTGACAAAGGTCGTGTGCTCCGATTTCCCGTCTCCGCTCCGTAGCAACAATGAGATTCGTTCGTCGAGAAATTCGGACCCGCTCCCCGAAATCAAATGGCTAAATCTCTTTGCAGCAGTCTCGGGGAACCCGCTAATGGGTTCCCTCTTCTCTGTTGTGTAGATCAATCTCGATTGTAACAATGAGTCCAGCTTATTGCTGCATACTTCTGCCGCTTGGTTGTCCGAATACCCTATTCGTCCACATATCGATCTTGTTCCAACCGGGTCACACTGGTCGAGTTGCCCCGGGCGATCTCCTCTGGTGTAGCGTTTTCCTCCAGTTGCTCATCCGTCATTCCCGGAGCAAAACGGGGAGGATGGGGTCTCTTATCTTCCTTTTCCATCTCAATTTTACCTCCTTTTTCTATATCTTTCGCTATTATTCCTTATCTTATGTGATGAAATCCTTGAATTTTGCGGACGATCGGTCGAAAACGTGGTACAATTAGGAAGCATAATGAAGGACAGAAAAACGGATGCGTTTACGAATACATAGAGTAGGGAGAGGTGTCGGTATTGCAAGTGCCGGGTAGCGGGGATCTTTTGGAGCAAAAACCCGAGATTGAAGCACGCGTAAGGGAAGCCCAAGCTGCCAAATCCGGCGAGACCCGCGATGATTTGTTAAGAGACCTTGAACCCTACATACTTCGCGTGGCCTCCAAGATTTGTAAACGGCAGATCAGCAAACAGGATGACGAGTTCACCATAGCGTTGGTCGGGTTGAACGAGGCTATCAGCCGCTACGAACCGGAACAATCGAGTTCGTTCCTGTCCTTCGCGTACATGGTGATCCATCGACGCCTCATCGATTATTATCGTCATGAAAAAAAACATGCAAATCAGGTACCGTTGGTGCCGCCAAACGCCAAGGAGAATGAGCCTCATTATTCAGAAGTGGTGTCCCGATCCTTTGTGCAGTATCAGGAGGAAGAGTTGGCGCGGGCACGCCGATTGGAAGTGAAACATTTTTCGCAATGTCTGGAACGGTTTGGCATCAAGATGTCCGATTTGGTGAAAGCCTCCCCCAAACACCGGGATACACGCGAGCATTTGCTGGAGATCGCCAGCCGCATTGTGGCTGACAAAGAACTGTTGCATGATTTCTATGAGCAGGTCAAGCCGGGTAAAGAGCTGGCGAGCCGGATCGGGTTGCACCGAAGGACCTTGCAAAGGCATCGCAAATACCTGGTTGCACTGACGGTGGTATTGGTCGAGGACTTGCCTTTGATGCGGGAATATCTCGGCCTGTCGTCCGGCAAGAAGGGGGGGTTGTTGCTGTGCGAAAGGGAATCATAATGGAGGTCGGTTCGTGCAATTGGGTTGTGATGACGTCGGACGGCGAATTTTTGCACGTTCCCAAACAGCATCACCACGCCCAACCCGGAGACGAAGTGATCGTGCCCGACACCCACATGAATCCGGTTTGGAGATGGGGTTCCATCGCCTTTGCCATGGCGGCTCTCATTGCTGGGATATTCCTTTTGTTGCCGTGGATGATCCCTTCGGACACAAAAGCGGAAACGTACGTATACATCGACATGAATCCCAGCTTGGAGCTGGGCATCAATGGTCGGCAGGAAGTGGTCATGGTACGGCCGCTCAATCAGTCCGCCCGACAGTTGATGCGAGGGATGGATTGGCAACGACAAAATATCCGGAAGTTTGTGGTCTCGTTTATCGAACGGGCGCGTGATCGCGGATACATCCGGGGCAAAGAGGGAATTGTGTTGTCTGGCGTCACTGACAAGGGATCAGTGAAACCTTTGTTGGAACAGATCCGACGAGAGATCCGACATCAGCCTCATCTGGCCACTGCATTGAATGTGTACACTTTGCCGCTGCCCAAGGAACTGCGCGACAAAGCGGAGGGCACCGGGTTGTCGCTCGGCAAATACGCCGTCTGGTTGTTGGCGAAACGGGAAGGAGCTCCCATCTCGACGACTGTCGTGGCCAATGCCTCAATCTCCCAGTTGATGAATCAGCTGAAAACCGTGGAACCGGTATTGACCGATCCACCACCGGAGAAACAGTGGAAAGATTGGCTGCAGGAACCGACCCCGGCTACACAACCGGGTGACCATGCTCCTCAAAATTCGGGCAACACCGACGAACCACCCGCACAGTCGGAAGAAAATCTGGCCCCTGCGGGGACGGAATCGCCCCCTTCGGATGGATCTGCTACCGATTCGCCACAGACTTCGGATGTGGAAAACCCGTCCAACAGTGCAGCGGACAATGGGCAGACCACGGCTCCCGCGGGCGACCCGGAATCGTCACCGCCAAATCAAAACAACACCGGTGCGGCTGATAACCAGGGGGGTCAAGAGAGCAGCGGCGGTGATGGAGGTCAGGATCAAAAAGATCAGCAGGCGAAACCGAATCAGCCTGCTGACTCCGAAAATGATACCGATCAGGATGAAGGGGCGCACGCCGACCAAGCGGAGGGAGCACCGTCTTCTTCCGCCGATTCCCAGTCCTTACCGGCAATGGGTTTTGTCGCTCCGATCCCACTCCCCTAGCTACTGGTATTGTATCGACCCTCCCCGAAAATACTACTATCTGCGTAGTGAGGGGAATGTGATGAACGGGATTGGCATTGTGCGCAAAGTAGATCATCTCGGACGGATTGTGTTGCCCAAAGAGTTGCGGGACATGATGAACATTCAACCGCATGACGGTGTGGAGATTTTTGTCAATGACGACTGCATAGTCCTGCAGAAATACAATCCGTCCTGCGTGTTTTGCGGCGGAATGGAAAAACTGTTGTATTTCAAAGGCAAAATCTTGTGCGAAACTTGTCTTGAGGAAACGAGAAAATACGTCTCCTGACCGGATCGGCCCGCAAGGGCTCTTTTTTTGTTTTTGGTGGGGAAACATTTCCTCTTTTGTGCTGTACAGCGTGACACTGACAATCTGCCGGGAGATTGGTAGAATAGAATATACAAACGATTATATATACACGTTTTTTTCTTAATAACCGGAAATGTAAGCGCTTTAAATCCGAGTCGTTGCAGGGGGTGGGCCAGTGGGAAACCCTGATTATCGCTACATTGTTGCTTCGATTCAGGAAAACGTGGGTTGGATCCGCTTGAACCGGCCGGAAGTGTTGAATGCATTGAACTCACAGCTGGTTTCGGAACTGGTGACTGTGTTGACGGAAATGGACCGCGACGAAAATGTCCGTTGTATGGTCATTACAGGCAATGAGAAAGCATTCGCAGCCGGGGCGGATATCCCGGAGATGGCGGAAGCGTCGTCCGTGGAGATGCTCATTCAGGATCAGCTCGCCGAATGGGACCGCATCCGAAAGTTGACTAAGCCGTTGATCGCGGCGGTCAGTGGGTATGCGTTGGGAGGCGGTTGCGAATTAGCTATGGCTTGTGATTTGATCGTCGCTTCCGAGACGGCTGTGTTCGGCCAACCGGAAATCCTGCTCGGCGTTATGCCGGGAGCGGGCGGCACCCAGCGGTTGACGCGTGCCGTCGGGAAGGTGCGGGCGATGGAAATGATATTGACCGGCCGATCGATGACCGCGCGGGAAGCACTTCAGGCCGGTCTGATCAACCGGGTGGTTCCGCCTGAATTGTTGGAAGCGGAAGCGATGAATCTCGCCAAAAAGATCGCCCAACAACCACCGGTCGCTGTACGGTTAGCCAAGCAGGCGGTACTCAAGGCGATGGACACGACGTTGGAAAACGGACTGGATTACGAGCAAAAGCTGTTTTATTTCCTGTTTTCCACTGAAGATCAAAAAGAAGGAATGCGCGCGTTTATCGAGAAACGGAAACCACGGTTTCAAGGTAAATAGAACAGGGATCACAAAGCTAAGGCAAATCGAGTGAATCAGACATCTGAAGGAGGAGTGTTTATGTCGGAAACGGTGCAATTTACGAAAGAATCGGGCGTAGGCCTTATCACGCTCAACCGCCCGGAAGTGTACAACGCATTTAACCAGCAGATGAATGACGAATTGGTGCAAGTACTCAAGGAAGCCGCAAAGGATGCCGAAGTGCGCGCAGTGTTGTTGACCGGTGCGGGCAGGGCGTTTTGTTCTGGGCAGGATTTGCGCGACCGCAGTGATGCCAACCTGGAAACTCTATCTCTCGGCAACAGTGTGCGGACACGGTACAACCCGATCGTTCGCACCATCGTACAAATGGAAAAACCGGTAATTGCGTCGGTGAACGGAGTGGCAGCCGGTGCGGGTTGCAGCCTTGCATTGGCCTGCGATTTGCGCATCATCTCCGACCGGGCGAAATTCATCGTGGCGTTTGCGCGGATCGGCTTGGCTCCTGACAGTGGCGCCAGCTATTTCCTTCCGCGCCTGGTCGGTTTCGGCAGGGCGATGGAGATTGCACTGACCGGCCGCGATGTAGAGGCGCAGGAGGCCGTACAGATCGGGCTGGCTAACCGGATTGTGCCACACGATCAGTTGGAGGAAGAGGCGTTCCGATGGGCGAGACAGCTCGCACAGGGACCGACCAAGGCGTACAGCCTGACCAAACGGGCGCTGTTTTACGGGATGGAGCATTCATTGGAGGAAGCGCTGGAATATGAAGCGCAGATGCAGGAAATCGCGGGAAAAACGGAGGATTTTCGTGAAGGCGTGACGGCATTTGCGGAAAAGAGAAAGCCCCAGTTCCAAGGAAAATGAACCGTAGCCGTCGGGCGAACACCCGGATTTGATCAGGCATATCATTAGTCATGAGGAAAAACGGCATGGCGGATGAGAATTCTTACATCTGTGAGGAAACGGAATGGTGCCCGATGAAAAATCAACAGGCACAGACCCTGCAGTTGGTGAAAGATGCTGCCAACATGGAGGGAGCCACGATGCGAGATATTTTTGAACTGATGGACCAATTCGGACACGAACAAGTGATCTTCTGTCGCCATCCGCAATCCGGACTGAAAGCGATCATCGCCATTCACAACACCACGATGGGTCCGGCGTTGGGAGGGTGCCGGATGGCGCCGTACGCCACAACGGATGAAGCACTGGAGGATGTGATGCGCCTGTCCAGGGGCATGACATACAAGTGCGGTGTGGTCGATGTGGATTTCGGCGGCGGAAAAGCAGTGATCATCGGCGACCCAAGTCGGGATAAAACTCCGGAATTGTTTCGGGCGTTCGGCCGGTTTGTCGGTGGTTTGAACGGACGCTTTTTCACCGGAACCGACATGGGAACGGACCCTGAAGACTTTGTGCATGCGGCACGGGAATCCGATTCGTTTGTCGGGTTGCCCAAAAGTTACGGCGGAAGCGGAGATACTTCCATTCCAACGGCGTTTGGCGTATTGCAAGGAATGCGGGCGACCGCCGAACATCTGTGGGGTTCTCCTAGCTTGCAGGGGCGCGTGGTTGCGGTACAGGGTGCGGGTAAGGTAGGAACACGTCTGGTGCAATTGTTGGTGGAGGAAGGAGCGAGGGTAGTCGTTGCCGATATCGATGCGTCACGCGTGAAGGTGCTGTGTGATCAGTACCCGGACAAGGTGGAGCCCGGGGATATTCAAACGATTCATCAAACGGCTTGCGACATTTTCTCACCTTGCGCCAAAGGCGGTGTCATCAACGACCGCACGATCGCAGAACTTCAGTGCCAAGCCATTGTCGGGTCAGCCAACAACCAGCTGGCAGAGGATCGACATGGTGACATGCTCCATCAAATGGGTATTCTGTACGCCCCTGATTACCTCGTTAACGCCGGCGGCTTAATCCAGGTGGCCGACGAGCTGAAGGGCTACAACGAAGAGCGCGTGATGGCTAAAACACGCTCCATCTATCAGATGTTGTTGCGGATTTACCAATTGTCCCGGGAGGAGGATATCCCGACCTATCGCGCCGCTAACCGTTTGGTGGTCAAACGGTTGGAGCAAGTGGCCGATCTGCGTCGCATCCTTCTCGGGTTTACGCGTTGAGGCCATCCAGGGAGGAATCGTCGATGCTGCGACAGATGGAAAAAGTCGGGCTGCAATATCTCCAGCCCGACGGGACGTTGACCCCGGAAGGGGAGGTAGCATGGAAACCTATCGAGCGACCGCTCAAAATTGAGTTTTATAAATGGATGCGCAAGATTCGCCTGTTTGATCAACGTGCGGTCATTTTGCAACGGCAGGGGCGAATCGGTACGTATGCGCCATTGCAGGGGCAAGAAGCAGCTCAGGTGGGAAGCGCTTTGGCCCTGAATCGGGAGGACTGGATTTTCCCGAGTTATCGGGAACACGGGGTTGCCATGATCGCCGGGATGCCGCTGAAACAAATTTTGTTGTATTGGATGGGACGGGTCGAAGGATGCCGTCCGCCGGAAGGCGTCAAGTTGTTCCCACCGGCCGTTCCCATCGCCACGCAGATCCCTCATGCGGCAGGAGCGGCCTGGGCCTCCAAGCTGAAGGGGGAACCGTCGGTGGCTGTGGCCTATTTCGGCGACGGGGCCACCTCGGAAGGGGATTTCCATGAGGGATTGAACTTTGCGGGCGTGTTTCGCCTGCCGGTGATCTTTTTCTGTCAAAACAATCAGTACGCTATCAGTGTGCCGTTTTCCCGACAGACGGCGACGGAGACGGTGGCGGAAAAGGCGGCTGCCTATGCGATTCGTGGAGTGCGTGTCGACGGAAACGACGTGTTGGCCGTCTACACGGTGATGAATGAGGCTGTCGAACGGGCGCGCACTGGGGAAGGCGCTACATTGATCGAAGCGGTGACGTATCGCCATGGCGCGCACACCACCGCTGACGATGCGGGACGGTACCGCGAACAGGAAGAGGCACGGGAGTGGGTCGAACTGCGTGACCCCCTGACGCGTTACCGTAAATTGCTGGAGGCGGAGGGCTTGTGGTCGGAAGCGGAGGAACGGGATTGGGAAGCCTGTTGCAAACAGGAGATTGAGGAAGCGGTCCGTGCGGCGGAATCGGCGGAAGCGCCGCCAGCCTCCCATCTGTTTGCGCACGTATTTGCTGATCTGCCACCTTCTCTGGTACGTCAGCGTGAGCCGCTCTTGCGTCAAGAGGAGGAGAAATGACGATGGCACAGCTCACTTTGATCCAGGCCATCAACGATGCCATGCGCGTCGCATTGGAACGGGACCCGAGCGTGGTGATTCTTGGTGAGGACGTGGGGAAAAACGGCGGTGTGTTCCGGGCGACGGAAGGATTGTGGGAACGTTTTGGCGACGATCGGGTCATCGACACCCCGTTGGCGGAAGCGGGCATTGTTGGTACGGCGATCGGCATGGCGGTCAACGGTTTGCGTCCGATCGTAGAAATTCAGTTTCTCGGTTTTGCTTACCCGGGTTTTGAACAGATCGTCTCCCATGCCGCTCGCCTGCGGACACGGACACAAGGGATGTTCCCGGCGACGATGGTGATTCGTGCCCCTTATGGCGGAGGCATTCGCGCCCCCGAGCTGCACAGCGACTCAACTGAAGCGCTGTTTGTCCACACGCCCGGGTTGAAAGTGGTGGTGCCGTCCACTCCTTATGATGCGAAGGGATTGTTGTTGGCGGCCATCTCGGATCCCGATCCGGTTCTCTTTTTGGAACCAATGAAACTGTATCGTGCTGTAAGGGAAGAAGTGCCGGAAGAAGCGTATGAGGTTCCGATCGGGCAAGCGCGTGTCGTGCGCAAAGGGGAAGATGTCACCTTGCTGGCTTGGGGGGCGATGGTACCGGTGACGACTGCCGTAGCAGAAGAATGGGCCCAAAAAGGTGTCTCCTGCGAGGTGATCGATGTTCGGTCACTATATCCGCTGGACGAGGAAACACTGGTTACATCTGTGAAAAAGACGGGACGTGCCGTCATCGTTCACGAAGCGCCCCGTACTTCTGGGGTGGGTGCAGAGCTCGCGGCACTGTTGCAGGAGCAGGCGTTTCTCTGGTTGGAGGCGCCAATCGCCCGTGTGACCGGCTATGATGTGCCAGTACCGATGTTTGCGTTGGAGGATGCATTCCGTCCCAATGCACAACGTGTATCGGAAGCGGTGCGCCAGGTGATTGCGTTTTAGGAGGGAGAGAGATGAGCGTAACCTTTACGTTGCCTGATGTGGGTGAAGGGGTGGCGGAAGCGGAAATCGTTCGCTGGCTGGTCAAACCGGGAGATCTCGTCGAAGCCGATCAACCAGTGGTGGAGGTGCAGACGGACAAGGCAGTGGTGGAACTGCCCGCACCCGTTGCCGGTCGGGTGGTCCAAATCAACGGGAAAGAAGGCGACATGATGCGGGTGGGGGATGTGCTGCTGGTGATCGCGGATACGTCCGCGGAAGTGGCTACCTCATCGGAATCGTCGATCACCGCCGTCGCTTTCTCCGATCGAGACGAACCTGTCAGTCCTAACCGAAAACGTGTGCTCGCTGCTCCTTCCACCCGCCGCCTGGCACGCGAGTTGGGAGTTGATATCACTCTGGTGGAAGGAACGGGGCCGAACGGACGCGTCACCGATGAGGACGTGCGTCAGTATCATGCCGCCGCGGGGAAATCCTCTGTCACGATCAGCGGCGTGCGCAGCGATGAGGAAGAATGGGTACCGATTCGGGAATATGGGAAGGAAGTCGCTATCCCTGTCAAAGCCGTGCGTGCGGATAAAACGCTGGCGATTATGGAGGAGCCGTTGTCGCCGACGCGCCGGGTGATCGCCGACCGATTGCTCTATTCAGTCACAAACAAACCGCATGCCACCCATTTTGACGAGCTGAATGCCGAAGGACTGGTGGCATGGTTTAACAAAATAAAGCAGGAGTGGACACCAGATGATGTCCGGTTGACTTATACACCCGTCTTGATGAAACTGGTGGCTGTCACCCTGTTGCAACATCCCGATTTCAATGCACATTTTGACGAGGGACGGCGCACCGTTCGCCGGTATTCTTCGGTGGCGATCGGATTCGCTGTGGATACACCGCGGGGATTGCTCGTTCCCGTCGTCCGGCATGTGGAGCAAAAAAGCATCGAGCAGTTAGCGAGAGAGGTCTCTGCGTTGACGAAGGGAGCCAAGGAAGGGACGCTGTCACCGGATGATCTGCGTGGCAGCACATTTACCATCAGCAATGCCGGATCATTGGGCGGACGATGGGCTACGCCGATCATCAATCCGCCGGAAGTGGCAATTTTGGCGATACATCCGGTCCAGCAACGGCCAGTCGTCGAAAACGGGGAGCTGACCGTCGGCTGGCGGATGAACGTGTCGCTCTCCTTTGACCACCGCGTGTTGGATGGGGCTGATGCCATCCGGTTTACGCGTACGCTGGGACGTTATACGGAAGATCCGGGCCGGTTGCTGACTTGTTTGGTGTAAAACTGCAAAGACGTTGTATACAGAATAGCCGCCTACCATGCCTGCGGTTTTTATCTTAGGACGGAAGGCGGCTGTAAAAGTAAAGAGACGGATCGCTAAGACAGGGCAGGATTTTGAACATCTCTCTTTAGGTGACTACCCCACACGGCTGAAGGACCAAGGGCACTCCCTGGTCGCTGTGGGTCTTCACTTCATTTGGCGTGGCAACCCACATCCATCCAAGATGGTTTTGTCCAAGCCTGGATGATTTTCGTTTCACGAGTTTTCGCTCGCTTTTATCCCAACCCTGAAGGGCTGGGTTTTCCCGCTCGCTCTTTATAAAACGGCATTTCATTGTCGGCTTTCTTCGCTTGACACCAAAGCTCAAAAGTGAGAAGGGTCCAGATCAGCCGAGCCACTCGCCCCCGATTTTGATCAGAAGCTTCATAGAGCTTAACAATCTCCTCTTTTTTGTACAAGCCACGGGTGGACGCGTTGGGGTCCAACAGCGTAGTAAGGATAAAATCCTTCCATTCGTGAAAAACCCATGCTGTTAAGGGGACGGGAAACCCGGCCTTGCGCCGTTTGAGAACCCAGTCGGGCAAAAGACCTTTCATGGCCTTTTTGACGATCCATTTCCCAGTCCCCCAACGGAGTTTGAGGTTGTCTTTCATCTGCAATGCGTACTCTGCCAGCCGGAGATCGACGAAAGGGACCCGCAATTCAAGGGAATGCGCCATTGTAACATTATCGGATTTCATAAAGGTATTTTCAGGTAGCCATGCGAAGACATCGAAATACGTCATTTGTTTCAACACGCTTTCGTTGCGAACCGGTTGCATCAATTTTTCCACATGATGTTGAGGATTTTCATTTTGAATGAGCTCCCATATCTCTTTCTGGAGCATTTGTTTCAGTTCCTCGCTAGTGAATACACTCCCGATCCCTTGGTACCACTCCCATGGAGGCGAAAGGGTTCGCTTCAATAATCCCCGGGCAGGAAGTTGCAGTCGCTGAGAGAGTGTGTGCGCGAGTTGACGTGCAAATCGCGGCATCCATTGCAACGCCCGTAACCAGTAAGTCTGTTTATAGACCTTATAGCCATTAAACAGCTCGTCCAATCCTTCTCCGCTGAAAACCACCTTACATCCCTCTTGACTGGCCAATCGAGACACAAACCACAGAGGGATGATCGTGGGATCAGCGATCGGCTCGCTCAATGAGCCAATGATGGAAGGCAAAGCCTCCAATGCCTCACGGGCCGAATAGACCTCGGCAATATGGTTGGAATGAAACGCTTCTGCCACACGTGCCGCATGATCAATTTCAGAGTACTGGTCCCTCTCCATCGGAATTCCCGGACGTTCAAATGAAACAGTAAACGTATTGGGGCGTTCTTGGCAAAATTGATGGTGAATGGCCAAAATGGCCGACGAATCCAATCCACCGCTCAAGAGGATCCCCGATTTGACTTCTGGGGCAAATTGATTTCTCACGGCATCGATCAATAGATTTCGCACCGTCTCGACCTGGTTCCGTGTGGGATCCATCCGGTGATGGATTGAATGGAAATTGTCCGATTGAGGTCCCCAATAAAAGCCTCTATTGATTTTATTTTCCTTTAAAATCAAAAATTGAGCAGGCCGCAACTTTTTCAACCCATGTAATGTCGTTCGGTTTCCGGGTGTGAATCGAAATGTGTGATAATCGGAATATCCTTGTACGTCAAAGTGAACGTCTTGTTGGATATGGCGGATTAAGGGGTGTGTTTCGGATGCAAAGAAGATATGGGTTCCTGTGTCAACATAATATAAAGGTTTCACCCCCATTGCATCGCGTGCGACCAACAGGCATTGTTTTTCTTGATCCCAAAGCGCGAACGCGAAGATGCCGTTTAATAATTCGAGGCATTTGATTCCGTATTGTTCATACAGATGAACGATCACTTCAACGTCCGAATCAGTTGAAAAAGAATGTCCTTCTTTCTGCAATTGGTCACGCAATTCCTGATGATTGTAAATTTCTCCATTACACACCAGAACGACAGTCTCATTTTCATTCCAGATCGGTTGATCCCCCGTTTCTACACCGGTGATGGCCAACCGGTTCATGGCCAAGCCGACCGTTTTATCTATAAAAATCCCCTTGTTATCAGGGCCGCGGTGTTCCATGGCACAAAGCATATGACGCAACTGGCCCTCTTCAATCGGATTGAATTTCGACTTCGAAAAGACCACGGCTATTCCGCACATAAACAAAAAAACCTCCGTCTTTTGAATGAATGTACTGCAACGATTGTTTATCATAGCTGAAGAGATTGTAATCACAATGGAAATACGCTGAATGTTAGCAGAGAATTTGATTAAAAACAGATGAAAGAACTTTAATGGTTAAATTACCTTAAAGCAGTATAATTTATCAAAACGAACCAGGAAGACAAACAGATTGGAGGAGAAGAACCATGACAATCTCGCCACGCATTTTGCTGGTGGAAGATGACGAACCCATTGCTGAATTTGTCTCTCTGGAACTGCAACATGAGGGGTATGACATCGAAGTCGCTTATGACGGTAAGGAAGGACTTGACAGAGCATTAAACGAAAACTGGGATATGATCCTGTTGGATATCATGTTGCCGGAAATCAGCGGGATGGAAATTTGCCGCAGAGTGCGTTCCGTCAGTGATGTCCCCATCGTGATGCTGACGGCCAAACAATCGATTCCCGACCGTGTAGCCGGATTGGATATTGGTGCGGACGATTATATTACCAAACCGTTTGCCATAGAGGAACTGCTCGCCAGAATCCGCGCGTTGATCCGTCGCAATTATCATCAGAACGATATGATTGTAGTGGCCGATCTGAAAATCAACGTGGCTTCGCGGGAGGTTTTTCGGGGAGGGAAACCGATCAAACTCAGTGCGAGGGAATTTGATTTGTTGGAGTTACTTGCTCGCAACAAAAACAGAGTGTTGACCAGAGAAATCATTCTGGACAAAATATGGGGCTATCATCACAATGTACAAACGAATTCCGTCGATGTTTATATCAAACACTTGAGAGATAAAGTGGACGCTCCGTTTGAAAAACCGTTAATACAAACCGTTCGCGGTGTGGGTTATGTGTTAAAGGCGTGATGAGGGTGAAATCCAAGATCACGCTCATGACCGCTGTTGTGTTGTGTGTCATTTTACTGGCTCTCGACAGTTTTATTTATTTTACCTTATCCAATCGATTGGCAAATATCACGCAGTCCAATCTCGAGAACAAGGCACATTTGATTGCTCAGGATTATCTCTCCGAACAATCCGAGTTCAGAGGCAAAATCATAACGCTAAACACTTGGCTGGGTCAATACAGTACGGGAGGGCAATCCATTATTTTGGTCAGCCCATCGTATCGCATTTTGGCATACAATGGGGAATTCCCGATCCGTGATATCAAGAAAAATTTATCTTCATTTATGAAAAATAGAACAAAGAAAGGGGTGGTATTGTTTCACAAATCGATCCAATGGACTTATTTACCCATTTGGAAATCGGGACACATCCTCGGATATATCATCTTGCTCGAAGATACGACCAAGCTGTCAAAATATATGGATTCGCTGTTAACCATATTGATGATCGGATCATTTGGCGCGGTCCTGTTGGCTTCGTTGGGTGGGTATATCATTTCCTCCATCGCTGTTCGCCCCATCAATCAAATGATTCAGTTGGTGGAAAGAATTCAAGTGAATCGATTGAGTGAACGGTTGTCCAAACCAAGAGGGAATGATGAAATTGCCCGTCTGGCGACAACATTTAACCATATGCTTGATCGAATGGAGCGGTCATTTGAACAACAAAGCCGTTTTGTTGCGGATGCCTCTCATGAAATTCGAACACCACTGACCACTATTCAGGGCTATGCCAACTTATTGGCGAGATGGGGAAAAAACGACCCGAAGATCTTGGACAAAGCCATTCACGTGATTCAAAACGAATCTGCCCGATTGCGGGATCTCGCCAACAATCTGCTCACGCTGGCCAGCTTGGAAGTGGATACGAGCCGACCAGATGAAAGGGCGCAAGTGGCAGAAACGATAAAAGAAGTCATCGAATCGCTGGTTCTGTTGTATCCAAAAATAACCATACAAACCAATATTCATTCTCGTTCAACCGCCAAAATCGCATCTGATCACTTCAAGCAAATTCTCATCAATGTTCTGGATAACGCGATGAAATATTCGCCGGAAAACAGCGAGGTGATCGTCAATGTAATGACTCGGGACAAACATGTGATCATTGAGATTATCGATTTTGGCAAGGGGATTCCTGAAAAAGACCTTCCCTATGTAGTGGAACGGTTTTATCGGGTCGAAAAATCCCGTGGGCGAAAATCCGGGGGATCGGGATTGGGGCTTGCAATTGTGAACGAGTTGGTACAATCCTATCACGGCCGTTTGTTTATTGAAAGTCAAGTGGGGAAAGGGACAAAAGTGACAATCGAACTACCGGCGGGTGATTGATTCACGGAAATCAACACCAAACGGAACCGGATTGAGCATGCTAACGATACAAGAATCCCACGGTTTTCACCGTGGGAAGTATCAAATACTACGCTTTTGATGAAATGAAACACGGTTCAGAACTCGAAACAGTGGTGGTATGATCATGAAAACCTGGCCGTCCCTCTTTACTTGGATCGTACTACCCTTGTATAATGGAAACATCTTCATGGAGGAGGCAGATTTTTCAGAATGGAGTCCGAATCAGGTTGTGCTCGATGAACTCCATACGAGCGAACCGTCTCCGCCTGTGGCGGAGTGATCGGACGAAGTGCGCCCTTTTTAAGGGTTACCCGACATTCTGAAAAATCATGTTATTTGGCACCCTATTTGGGTTTATTCCAATGTACAGGATGTTGCTATGTTCTATCCCGATCACTGCGACCACAGGTGAGACCTGTGGTTTTTTATTTGGGTGAAACGGGAGGAAAGTGTATGCATGTCCTGACATTTTCGGGTGTGGAGAAAAGTTACGGTGACCGGATCGTATTGAAAAATGTGGAGATTGCCATCCGCGAGATGGAACGTGTGGGAGTAGTGGGTGCCAACGGAGCGGGAAAGTCGACGCTGCTGAAACTGGCTGTTCGAAAAGTGGAGCCTGATCAAGGAAGTGTGAAAATCGCCCCCGGTGTACGGATAGGATATCTCCGCCAAACCATGGAAGAGGCGAACTCGTACACCCTAGGGGAGTGGTTGGAGCAGGCAAGTTCGTTCTTGCGGGACATTGAGATCCGCATGGAGCGGTTGGCTCAGGGGATGGCATCGGCGACGGGGGAGGAGTTGGACCGCATCCTGTCGGAATACGGGGAGTTGGCAGCACGATTTGAGCGCATGGGTGGGTATGAACGGGATGTGCGGATACAAACCGTGCTGACCGGGGTGCAAATGAACGGGTTTGACCTGAATCGTCCCATCAGCACGCTCTCTGGCGGGCAGAAGGCCAGAATTGGATTGGCTGCCCTTCTGATCGCTGCCCCAGACCTCCTGGTCATGGATGAGCCGACCAACCATTTGGATGCAGATACTTTGTCCTGGTTGGAGGTGTTTTTGCAGCAATACCGGGGAACTGTGTTGATCGCCTCACATGACCGGGGTTGTGGGAAATCGATGAACACACACATCAGGTGCGTTCTTATCCGGGCAATTACGAGGCGTTCCGGCGGGAAAAGGAGAAGGAACGCGAACGGTGGCAAACGTCTTACCACCGCCAACAACAGCGCATCCGCGAGTTGCGGGAACGGATCGCCACATCGGCTCGTCAGGTGGGGCACGCCGGCAGGAAAGCGCCGGATAAGGACAAATTCGCCAAACATTACTTTCGCGGGAGGGTGGAAAACGCAATCGCCCGTAACGTGCGTCAAGCCGAAGAGGAACTCCGCCGGATCTTGGACGATCCGGTTCCCCGACCGCCTGTCCCGTTACAGTTTCGTCCCCGTTTTGATCCGCAGCTGCTGAAGGCGGACGCGGTGGTAACACTGTCCGACATTCACTATTCGCTACCCGACGGCACTTCTTTGTTGCAGGGGATTCATTTTATCCTGCGACCGGGAGATCGGCACGTCATCACGGGAGCAAACGGGGTCGGCAAGACGACACTGTTAGACGTCATCTCGGGGAGAAAAACCCCCGCTTCTGGTATGGTGATGCGACATCCACGGGCAATCTTGGGATATCTGCGGCAAGAGGAAGTCTACACCGATCGAGGGGAGAGTGTCTTATCCGCTTTTTCGCGGGACCGGACGGGCACGCGAGAAGAACGGATCGCTCGCTTGTTGTCCTTCCGGCTTTTCCGGTACGATGAGCTGGAAAAGCAAGTAGAGGCGCTCAGCCCTGGAGAGTATCGCAAACTGCAATTGGCTCGGCTGATGGATTCCCAAGCCAATGTGTTGTTGTTGGATGAACCGACCAACCATTTTAGTCCGGACTTGCTGGAAGAGTTGGATCGGGCATTGGAAAACTACTCTGGTGCCGTGATCGCAGTTTCTCACGATCGGTGGTTTATCTCACATTTCCGTGGGACGGTCTGGGAATTGAATAACGGGTGCCTTAGGGAAAAGCGATAGCGGGCGGCGGGTGTTGCCGCCTCGTTTTCTTTACAGAAAAAGTCGCATGAAAGCCCACGGTTTCAATCGTGGGATGAAAGGCGGCGTTGCTCGGCATCCCCTTTTGGGGATGGTAAGGGCAACCAATTTGCTGTATAATCGAACGTACGAGCGGTGCTCATCCCACTGGTAGTGGGTTTGTTCCTGTGTACGTCATGGTATGAGGTTCCAGTGGCGAACCAATCACTCCCACTGGGTAAAACCATGAGAGTGAGTGAAAAGGAACTAGCGTACTGGTAACAGGTACGCCGCCCATGTGGG
>NZ_JANRHH010000034.1 GCF_030433435.1 Polycladomyces subterraneus | reverse complement strand
AGGCGAACCGAAGCGGTATCCGCTTCAAGTGCAAACAGTGCGGATACACCATCCACGCTGATCTGAATGGGGCGATCAACATCGCCAAAGCCATTTCAGGGTTAGTAGCCTAGCACACTGGTAACAGGTGTGCCGCCCATCCGGGTACGTGCTAACCGGGTGGGACGGGCTGATGACACAGCCCTTAGCTTGAGGGTTGCCCGAAACAGAAATGGACTGAGGGCGTTAACCACTCAAGAATCCCACGGCTTTAGCCGTGTGGAGTGTCAAGTTAGCAATGCCTTTTATGTAAAAAAGCTGAAATATACAACCCCCGATCCCTTTTTCAAGGAAAAGGGCGGGGGTTTGTCACCAATCTCAGCCATTCCTTTTGGGAGCCCGTTTCCATGAGAGAACGGGCTTTTGTC
This sequence comes from Polycladomyces subterraneus, assembly GCF_030433435.1. NCBI lineage: Bacteria > Bacillati > Bacillota > Bacilli > Caryophanales > Thermoactinomycetaceae > Polycladomyces > Polycladomyces subterraneus. The sequence continues at coordinate 67,415 of NZ_JANRHH010000034.1, read as the reverse complement.
TTACCAACCCCGATCCTGCATCCGGGCCGCCGGTTCCAAGCGGTTGATCTCGATTCCCGGCATCGCGCCGCCCAAACCTTTGGACAGATGGGCGATCAGCTCGAAATCTTCGTAGTGCGTCGTCGCTTCCACGATCGCACGAGCATATTTTTCCGGATTCTCCGATTTGAAAATCCCCGATCCAACGAATACGCCGTCGGCTCCCAGGTGCATCATCAACGCCGCGTCCGCCGGGGTCGCCACACCGCCTGCTGCGAAGTTGACGACCGGCAGGCGACCGGTTTCGTGTACTTCCAGCAACAACTCATACGGTGCCCCCAGCTGTTTGGCTTCCGCCATCAGCTCGTCGCGGGACATGGATTGCACCTTGCGGATCTGGCTCTGCATCATCCGCATATGGCGGACGGCTTCGACAATATTGCCGGTACCGGGTTCCCCTTTGGTCCGGATCATCGAAGCGCCTTCACCGATCCGGCGCAGTGCTTCTCCCAAATCCCGTGCTCCGCAGACGAACGGCACGGTAAATTGCGTTTTGTCGATGTGAAAACGGTCGTCGGCCGGTGTGAGCACTTCACTTTCGTCGATGTAGTCCACGCCCAGCGCTTCCAACAGACGTGCCTCCACGAAGTGTCCGATTCGCGCTTTGGCCATGACCGGAATGCTCACCGCGTTCATCACTTCTTCGATAACGGTCGGGTCCGCCATCCGCGCCACGCCGCCTGCGGCCCGAATGTCGGCCGGAACGCGTTCTAGTGCCATGACGGCTACCGCTCCGGCGGCTTCCGCGATTTTGGCCTGTTCGGCGTTGACGACGTCCATGATAACGCCGCCTTTTTGCATCTCGGCCATGCCGCGTTTCACACGGTCCGTACCGGTTTGATGTTGACTCATGATGATGGTTCCCCCTTTTTTTCTCCATTTTCGGCTGAATTTTATGTATCATCATATGTAACAGTCAATATCAGATTGTAACAGTTGGAGTGAATGCGATGAAACTCGTCATCAACCGCCAATCCAAAGTGCCGCTCGCCCAGCAGATTCACCAAGCCATTGCCGACCGGATTTTATCCGGACATCTCGAGCGGGGTGCCCGGTTGCCTTCCGTCCGCCAGTTGGCCAGGATGTTGCAGGTGAGTCCGGTCACGGTGGTTCATGCACTGGATCTGCTGGAGGAGGAAGGATTGATCACCCGTGTCCATGGCAAAGGGACGTTCGTCTATGAAGAACATGCGAAAACCGATCAGGCGAAAGAACGACAGAAAACGTTTCCTGTCGTGGACTATTTGTATCGCTCGCAATATTGGCAGTATCAGAAGAGTGAAGTCCCCATCGATTTGGCTCAATCGGTCGTCCATCCCTCCCTGTTGCCCACGCAGGCATTGGCGGACAGTATTCGACGTTTGATCCGGGAGGAACCGGACGTGTTGGCGCAATACGGCGAGATTCAGGGAGATCTCGTGTTACGTCAAGCTTTGGCGCGTTACATCAGCGGGGAACGAATTACCGTATCCGCGCATGAAATTTTGGTGACCAACGGCTCGCAACAGGCAATCGATCTGGTGGCGCGAAGTTTTGTGGGCCCCCAGGACGTGGTTGTCACCGAAGAGCCCACTTACACGGCCGCCATCGATGCGTTCCGCAGTCGTGGCGCCACCGTGCTGTCAGTACCGGTGGACGAACATGGGATGCGAATCGATGAGTTGATCAGTCTGTTGGACCGATGCACACCCAAGTTGATCTACACAATCCCCTCCTTTCACAACCCGACGGGTTCGGTGATGAGCGTCAAGCGGCGGCGGGAGCTGATCGCTATCGCGTCTGAAATCAATTGCCTGGTACTGGAGGATGATCCATGGAGTGAAATACATTTTGATGAACCGCCCCCGCCGCATCTCAAATCGATGGATGAAACGGGCAATGTCATTTATATCAAGGGACTGGGAAAAATCTTATCCCCTGGATGCCGGATCGGTTTTTTGATCGCGAACGGCCCGGTGTTGGAACGACTGGTGGCGGCCAAGACCAATGCCGACCTGGGAACCCCCTTGCTGAATCAGAGAGTGATCCTTCCCTTGTTCGAAAACGGATTGATCCGGGAAAGTCTGCGCCGTCTTCGGGAAACATTGTGTGAACGGCGGGATCTGACGATTCGTGTGTTGGAACGGCATGCACCCGACGGTGTGACTTGGAAGATACCCAAAGGTGGCTTTAATGTATGGGTGTCATTGCCTGAAGGAGCCAATGCCAACGAACTGCTGGCGGAGGCGGAAAAAGCTGGCATTCGGTTTTTGCCGGGGTCTGCGTGTGATCCCAACCAGATTCAGTGGCGACATTTGCGTATCAGTTTCTCACCGACTACGGAAGGAGATTTGGAGCAAGGTCTCACCACACTCTGTCGCGTGATGGAACAGTATCTCTCTTTGCTCATGAACAGGAAGGGAAAGTCGCCTTTGTTTTGAGCTACGGTCGTTTTGAGAGTTTGACGGGCGAAGGTACCATTTTATATTAGAAAAACCTAAAAAGATTATCTCAAGCAGATAAAATAATATTAGACAACCATATACAAAATGATAAAATATATACATGGTAAAACATGACTATCCCAAATAGAATCAAGCTACTATGACGGGGGGCGTAGGTTTGCCGGAGCCGGATTGGTTGTCCATCGCAATTTGACTGGGTGCATCCGATGTGCACCTCTCCGTAGGTCATCGACCGTACATGCTTTTGGACGGCAGGATCTGTCCCATGAGTGATGAGGTATTGACCGCTGATGATGTAGACGTTTGGGGGATTGCGTTACTGGGGGAAAGAGGGTGGGAACGAGCACGGGAACGGGAAGAAACTGACGCGGTCGTCCGAATGGAACGAGGCGACGCGCATCCGTGTACATGCATTTCACAAAGGGGCGGGGGAGATGGCCATCTCCGTCCGCGTTTTGCCCACCTGTATTCCCACACCCGAAAGGATCGGCATTCCGCGATCCGTGTTGCAACTGTGTGAGCGGATGCATGGTCTGCTGGTGGTCGTCGGACCGACGGGAGCGGGGAAAACGACGACCGTAGCTGCTTTGGTCCACCATTGAACACGCACGATGCTTTGCGGATCATCACACTGGAAGATCCGATCGAGTATCGGCAAACCCCCTGGCGGTCAATGATCGAGCAGCGGGAAGTTGGGTGCGATACCACGGGATTTGAAGGGGGATTGTATGCGGCTTTGCGGCAAGATCCGGACTGTCTGGTTGTAGGGGAACTGCGTGATCGGGAAACGATGCATACGGCCATCCGCGCCGCGGAAACGGGCAGATTGGTATTGGCGACGATGCATGCCGCGGACACCGTCTCAGCGGTGTACCGGTTGATTGACGCATTTCCTGCGGATCAACAGTCTTATTGTCCGCATGCAGTTGTCCGAACAATTGGCCGGTGTGGTTGCGCAACGGCTGATGCCCCGAAGAGAGGAAGGCGGCCGTGTGGCTGCATTTGAGGTGTTGATCAACACCACTGCTGCCGCCAATCTCATTCGCTCAGGTCAACTTCATCAGCTTCCGTCTCTCATGCAGGCGGGGTCGGCATGGGGGATGCAAACGTTCGAACAGGAGACGGATCGCCTGCTGCAGATGGGGTTGATCGAAGCTGGAGCAGTGAAATCATGGATGTGATCGGGGTATGGGCGGCGGTTGGTGGGTGGTGGATCGGGGGCTGGCTGGTACGCTTCGGTTGGTTTCTCTGCATTCGATGGGGAAGCGGGTTCCCATCAAAATGGCATCATTTCTCCATGTGGCACCCTGCCATGGAATGGATCATGCCGGCGTGTTTAGGAGGAGTATACGGGCTCCTCGCCGTATTGGGTCCCGGGATGACCGAGTCGGCGGTGGCGATACTGTTGTTTGCCGTGTTGTTGCTCGTGACGATTACGGATTTACACCTGCAGTGGATCCCGGATATGGTCATCTACCCCGTCACATGGTTGTTTGCCATCCTTCGGTTGTGGGTGGGGCCCCATCCTTGGACTACCTACTTGACCGGCTGTTTGGCCGGAGGTTTGATGTTGGCGATTCTGGCTTGGATCAGCAAGGGGATCGGATGGGGAGACGTCAAACTCTTGGGGATGGCTGGATGGGTGTTGGGATGGCCTGCGGTAGTGGTTGCACTGTGGCTTTCCGTGTGTGTCGGCGATGTGACGGCGTTGTGGTGGTGGGCAACTGGTCGTGTTGGAGCGGAGAGGCGATTCCCTTTGGCCCGTTTTTGGCGGCGGGGATCGTCACTGCCTATTTCTGGGGAGATGCATGGGCGGCATGGTATGGCTCGCTTCCGCCGGGTTCTATCTTCTCTAGCAAAACCATATACATGTGGTAGCAGATTAGATAAGGAGAGGATGACCATGCCCCAACCCCGGATCACGCTGCGTTCCCAGTCTCCCGGTGGGAAGGGGGAGCCCGCCGATGCTCCCAAACGAATCAAAGTAGGTGGCAAACCGCTGTCGCCGAAGGCTGAAACAAACCGGGACAATCCAACGTCTATGACTACAGAGGTTGTCCATTCCAAGGAGGAGGAATCAATCCGTTCCCGGTTTCCACTCGTATTTTCAGCGGATGAGGAGCAGTGGGATGAAGGGATTGGATGGCGTTCCCCGTCCTCTCCCCTGCGTTCTCGTCGGAATCGGGTTTCCCTGTTTTCAGGTTGGCCGGCGGGTTGGTTGGTACTATCGATCATCGGTGCGATCGTGTTGGGCACATTGATGGGGATGACGCTGTTGTCTACGTTTTTTTCGGGTGACGCTGTGCATACCCGCACGATTGATTCCCATCTGAAGACCACCCCGTCGGATATGGAAAGCGGGAAGGTTTCGCAAAAGCCGGGAACGGCGGTTTCGCTTCCTTCCTTACAAGCGGTCCTCTTACAGGCGGGTAGCTATTCCGAAAAAAAGAGAGCGCAACAAACAGTGGAAGGTCTTCGGAGCGAAGGGTGGGCGGCAGTGATGACGCCTGATCCGCCGCACCGAATCTATCTGGGGGTGGGCATCAATCGAGATGATGCCCTGAAACTGTCCGTCATCTATCAAAAGCGAAATGTACAGGTCTATCTGAAGGATTGGGCTGTGCGAGGAGATGGCGTTCGCATCCCTGAAGAACAAGCTCGCTGGTCCAAGGAGATGACGGTTTTTGCGGAGAAAGGGCATCAATTGTTTCAGCGGTTGGGCCTACAGACAGTGTCTCATTTGCAGAGCGACAACACCGTGACGGCATTTTCGGGGATGAACGATTTGCAGAATCAGTATCAAGCGTATGTGATCCAAGGTACCCGATTGGAATCCAAGCTGCCCAAAAAAGCAAAGTCAGCAGCTCTGGGCATGATGCAGGCGCTGGATCTTGCCGTGCAGGGCGCGGAGGAAGCGCAAAAAAACCCCAGTTCTGCCCTGGTTTGGCAGATGCAAGAGGGGTTGGTTCGCTATGCACTGTCTTATGAACAATTCGTGTCGGCCTGGAAGTGAGCGAAATCTTGCTTGTTCGCCCCTTTTGATTTTGCTACACTAAAAACGAGAGTGATCCTACGAGGTTTTGAATGGTTTCAACCTTCAACCCGCTGAAGATCCTTCCGTCCTGCTTGTTGCCTTCCGTCTAGGGGAAGGTTCTTCTTGTCTTCCCGAATGCCGTCATAACTGAACGGGATATGTTTCCATACTCCTTCGTGCAGACTATCACATGTCTGGTTATTAAACACGTTTGCTGTTTAAAGACTGGAGGCGTTGGTGTTGATCAAGCGGACACTGGTTCTCGCATCCGCTTCCCCTCGCCGCCGTGAGATTTTGAGCGGCCTGGGCCTTTTATTTGAAGTGATTCCCAGTACGGTCGACGAACAGATATCACAGCCGCTTGCTCCAGGTGAAATAGTGGAACAATTGGCGCTACGCAAAGCTGAGTCCGTCGCTCGATCCTGCAAGGATTCTCTGGTAATCGGCGCGGACACTGTCGTCGTGCTGGACGGTGAGGTCCTGGGCAAACCGGCGGATAGTCGGGAAGCGTATGCGATGTTGAATCGGCTGCAAGGCAGAACCCATCAGGTATACAGTGGCCTTGCGCTGGTGGAAACAGACATAAACGGGGAGATATCACGCCGGAGTGTCCGCCATCGCATCACCCAGGTTCACATGCGACCCATGAGCCCCGATGAAATCGAATGGTATATCTATACGAAAGAACCGATGGACAAGGCCGGTTCCTACGGCATTCAAGGTCTGGGTTCCTTGTGGGTCACGGGGATTGACGGTTGCTACACCAATGTGGTGGGTCTTTCGGTCCCCTTGTTGTATGAAATGGTGCGGGACATGGGGTATTCGTTGATCGATTTCACCAAATTTGGGCCATCGGACGGAAGACCCCGGCGATGAAAGTCGGGAGATGCGGGGGTGCATCGGGTGAACCCAGGCGCACATTTGAGAATCCGGGATGTACCGGAAAGCGAACGTCCCCGTGAGCGGATGATACGCGAGGGGGCGGAACGCTTGTCCAATGCAGAGCTGGTGGCGATTCTGCTTCGGACGGGCACATCGTCGGAGTCAGCTCTTCGTCTAGCGGAACGTGTGCTCGCGCAAACGGGTGGACTGCGTGAATTGGCCGATGTGACACTCAACGAGCTGATGAACATTCGCGGGATCGGCCCGGCCAAAGCAGTTCAACTGTTTGCGGGGATCAAATTGGGCAGGCGGATCTCCCGTACGCTGCCCCCCGAGCGAAAAGCGATTCGTTCGCCGAAAGATGCCGCTGATTGGGTTATGGAAGAGGTGCGCCACCTCAAACAGGAGCATTTTGTTTGCCTCTTTTTAAACACCAAAATTTATGTACTCGAAAAAGAGCGCATTTTTGTCGGGACTTTGAATAGTTCAGTCGTTCACCCCAGAGAAGTGTTCCGTCAAGCGATTCGCCGCAGTGACGCCAGTGTCATATGCTTCCACAATCATCCCAGCGGAGATCCGAGCCCGAGTGTGGAAGATATTCAGGTAACGGAACGGTTATTTCGGGTATGTAGGATCGTCGGGATTGAATTGATCGACCATATTGTCATTGGTGACGACGTGTTTCTCAGTATGCGTGAAAACGGATATCTGCCTGGCGAACCGCGTTAGTGACGGAAGGTGGACGGCTGATGTGAATAGGAATAGGGTTGGGAAGCAATGAAGAGGACAGTCGGAAGGAGAGATTCCCGATGTTTGGCGGATTTACGAGGGATATGGGGATTGATTTGGGCACGGCGAATACCTTGGTTTATGTGAAAGGACAGGGGATCGTCGTGCGCGAGCCTTCCGTCGTGGCGTTGGAAACCGGGACGGAAGAAATCAAGGCAGTCGGCAACGAAGCGAAACGGATGATCGGACGTACTCCGGGCAACATCGTGGCAATCCGTCCGATGAAGGATGGTGTGATCGCCGATTACAACACAACGGCGACCATGATCGAGTACTTCATTCGCCAGGCTCAAAAGCAACACCGGGTCTATATCCCCCGCAAACCCAACGTGATGGTGTGTGTGCCCTCGGGCGTCACACCTGTGGAAAAGCGGGCGGTGGAAGAAGCGACGCGTCAAGCGGGGGCCAAGGAAGCGTACACGATCGAGGAGCCGTTTGCAGCGGCGATCGGTGCGGAGTTACCGGTATGGGAACCGACCGGTAGCATGGTCGTCGATATTGGTGGGGGAACGACGGAAGTGGCCGTCATCTCGTTAGGAGGGATCGTGACGAGCAAATCGCTTCGTGTGGCCGGTGACGAGATGGATGAAGCCATCATTCAATACATCAAAAAGAATTACAACTTGATGATCGGAGAGCGCACCGCGGAGACATTGAAGTTGGAGATTGGATCCGCTATGCCGACAGACGACGGCAAGGCGATGGATATTCGCGGCCGCGACCTGATCACAGGATTGCCCAAAACGATCCATATCACTTCCCGGGAAATCGCCGAGGCGTTGTCCGACACAGTGGATGAAATTTTGGACGCAGTGAAACAGACACTGGAGCAAACCCCGCCTGAATTGGCCGCTGACATCATGGACCGCGGCATTGTGTTGACAGGCGGTGGTGCCTTGTTGCGCAATTTGGACAAACGGATGAGCCTGGAAACCGAGATGCCGGTGGTCGTGGCGGACAACCCGCTCGATTGTGTAGCCATCGGCACCGGTCGGGCGTTGGAAAACATCCATTTGTTCACATCCGGTTCGTCCACGGGCTTCCGATTCGGACGACGTCGGTAACCGGGGTGATCGCCGTTGTTGTCGCGACTGTTTGGGAATCGAAGATTGTTGGTGTTGTTGTTGTCGATGATTGCCCTGTTGTCCATGATGGGAATGACGCGCGGGGAGCGTAACGAATTGACGCTTCCCGAGCGCTGGATCAAAAATGTGACGGACACGGTGGGAAGTGGGTTGTATCGACCCACTTCCGTTTTGGTCAGGTGGTTCCATGCTCCTTCGCCGTCCGGGGAGACCTCCGCTTCCACACAGGTGTTGCAGTTGAAATCACAACTGGCGAGACTGCAAGAGGAGAACCGCCAGTTAAAAGAGATCATCGGATACCGGAAAGGAAATGAAGTTTCCTATATCGCGGCCCACGTCGTGGCGCGCAATCCGGACCGATGGAACAACCGGGTGATGATCGACCGCGGTTCCGAAGACGGGGTGTTGGTCCACATGCCTGTGATAACCAACCAAGGGCTGATTGGGCGAGTCATAGCGGTCACCGGGCACATGGCCGACGTCCAGTTGCTGACCGATTCGGACGAAAGCCCCGGCATCGCGGCACATTTGCAGACCGCACACGGAACCTATTTTGGCATTGTGGACGGGTTTGACGAGGAACGGCAACGCCTGGTCATGAAGTATATCCCGGCAACGGCCAAACCGAAAAAAGGCGATATCGTGGTTACGTCTGACCAATCCGATATCTATACCGGCGGTTTGCTGATCGGCACTGTGGACGGTGTCGCACCCGGTGAGTACGGGGTGGACAAGACGGTGTACGTCAAACCGGCGGCCTCCATGGAACAGCTCAGCTATGTGCTGGTCGTGCGCGACCCGGAGAAGATTCAACTGCGTCAGTTTGAACGACAGACGGGTGCCGCCGGCAATGGGGGGAAATGATGGTGTATCGCGCAGTCTTCGCCGGGTTTCTTTTCTTTTTATTGGTGTTGGAAGGAACGGTGTTGCAATGGGTGCTTCCCCAGGCTTGGGGAAGCACTATTGTGATTGTTCCCCAATTGGTGGTGGCTGGTGTAGTCATTCTTTCACTGTTTCGTGGGGAACGAGCCGGACTGATTTACGGTTTCGGATTCGGACTGTTGTATGATGTGGTGTATGGTCCGGTTCTCGGCATGCATGCGTTCACAATGGCGGCAGTCGGCTATTTCGCCGGCCTCATCTCCCGTCAATTCGCCCCCGGTGCGATCGTGTCGTTACTGACCACGTCTCTCAGTATCACCGTCCATCTGATCATGACATACGGTTTGTATCGTCTGTTTGGATTGACGGAAATGGATTGGAATGAGGCTTTACTTTATCACGTCGCGCCGTCCGTAGTGTTCAATATTGTAGCCGCCCTCCCTGTCGATCGCGTGTTGCGGTGGGTGAACCGGAAATGGGGTACCCGTTCTCTTTCATTTGATTGATCCCGTTACGCCTTGGCGTTCCGCCGTGAACCGCCCCTTGGTGGAAGAAGGAAATTGCATGAGATTCGCCGAAATCCATATGTTGAGACGGGGTGACACGAGCATGAAAAAAGTGCTAAAACCGGGCGTAACCATCAAGGGGACCAAAGATGGGCTGCTGTTTTTGTTTGACGATTCGCGCCCGTTTTCCGAAATCCTGAATGAATTGAAACATAAATTGGACAGCGGCGGCCCGATTTGGGACGGTCCCGATACCCGTGTGTGGATCAAGCTGGGACAAAGGCAGATCACACAGCAGGAAGAAGCGGAGATGCGCAAGCTGTTTTCGCTTCGCAAAAACCTGATCATCACATCCATTGAGGCAGACGGCATGCCATATCTGGCAGATGGGCATACGGGCATTTGCATGTTGACCGGTACGGTTCGGTCCGGGCAAGTATTGGAACATCGGGGCGATCTGTTGTTGATGGGGGATGTCAATCCAGGTGGATGCGTCCGGACGACGGGCAGCTTGTACGTTTTGGGCGCCTTGCGCGGGCTGGCTCATGCCGGAAGTGAAGGCGACGAGACGGCGATCATCGCTGCCGCTCAGTTTCGTCCGACGCAGTTGCGCATCGCGGATACCATCTCCCGGCCGCCCGATGAGTGGGACGAATCGGATGTGGAAATGAAATTCGCCTATTTGGTCAATCACCAGATTGCGGTGGACAAGATTCATCATTTCAGCCTCATTCGACCAGATAAAGAATGGAAAGAAAACCGAATGCGGCGATGGTAAGAGGGGGTAAGCCCGAGAGGAGGAGAAGTTGTGGGGGAGTCCATCGTTGTAACTTCGGGAAAAGGCGGTGTGGGCAAATCCACCACGACCGCCAACGTCGGTACCGCCCTCGCCTTATCGGGGAAAAAAGTGTGCTTGGTGGACACCGATATCGGATTGCGCAATTTGGATGTCCTGATGGGACTGGAAAATCGGATCGTCTATGACCTTGTCGACGTGATCGAGGGAAATTGCCGTTTGCAGCAGGCGTTGATCCGTGATAAGCGTTGTGATGAACTGTATCTGTTGCCAGCAGCGCAATCCAAGGACAAGTCAGCTGTGTCCGCCCATCAGTTGCGCAAATTGATCGGGGAGTTGAAGGAAGAATTCGATTATGTGATTATCGATTGTCCAGCCGGGATCGAAACCGGTTTTAAAAATGCAGTAGCCGGTGCCGATCAGGCCATTGTTGTAACGACACCGGAAAACGCTTCGGTTCGGGATGCCGACCGGGTGATCGGATTGCTGGAGAAGGAACGGGTGGAAGCCCCCAAACTGGTGGTGAACCGGCTCAAAACCCAAATGGTCAAAGACGGGGGCATGATGGACGTCGATGAAGTGGTATCTGTTTTAGCCATCGACCTGTTGGGTGTCGTACCCGACGACGAGCGCATCATCCGTGCCGGCAATCAAGGGGAACCGATCGTTCTGCATCATGATTGTCTGGCCGCACAGGCATATCGCAACATTGCGCGCCGAATTCAGGGGGAATCGGTACCGCTCTTGGTATTGGACAAAGAGCGTAATATGATGTCCAAATTGAAAAGGTGGCTGGGCTTTGCCTGATCCGATGATGTACATAATCATGCACAGTTTCGGGGGAAATATTCCCCCGTTTTTTGATGGGGTCCACATCCCTTTATCCATCGGCAATGTGAGCATAACTGAACCGCTTGTCTCATATCTTGATAACAATCTAAGGACATGCCGAACGAAGGGATGGGGTCAAAAATGCGGGAGTGGGCCCAGGGAATCCGTAAGCGACGGGAACGGCAAGTGCGGGCGATTCAACAGGGTCAGCCTCCATTGCCGTTTCGCTCTTCCCGACCGCGGGCGGATCGGCTCGACCGGCGGCGCGAAGAGAGTGCGCCGTGGAACCGACCGGGATGGTGGACGGAGGAGCCAAAGAAAAACAATACCGGTCGGTTACTCTATCAAACGTTTGCAGCTTTTTTGCTCCTTTCTTTTACCTATTTGGTGTTCCAATCCGATTCAACCATGAGCAGACGCACCCAAGAGTGGATCAGTGAAGCACTCCATCGGGACTTCAATTTTGCGGGTGTGGCTGAGTGGTATCGCACGTATGCGGGGGGCGCGGAGGACTTCCTTCCGGCGTTTTCCGGGGTGACGGACAATCAGCGCATCAAACCGACACCATCTTGGTACACACCGGTCAAAGGGAGAGTGGCGCAACCTTTTGCCAAGGATGGACGTGGCGTGGTGATTCAAGCTGCAAATACCGCGCCGGTCGTGGCGGCATCGGACGGCTGGGTCGTGTTTGCCGGGTCGAAACCGGGATTGGGAAAAACCGTGGTGATCCGTCATGCCGACGGCAGGGAAACATGGTATGGCTGGTTGGAAACGGTCCGGGTTCGGACCAAGGATTGGGTGACCGGGAAACAATTGTTGGGAGAGATCGGTGGATCGGGCGGACGACCCCTGCTGTACTTTGCTTTGCGCAGAAACGGAACATTTGTCAATCCCGCGGAAGTGATACCGTTTGAATAATCACCTGCCGTGGCAGGGATTGAAGGTCCGCATTCATTTCCTGTTTTGGATCGTCATCCTGTTGGCAGTGGTGATGGGACGCTTTTTGGAAATCGTGACGTTGTTCGTGTTGGTGATCATTCACGAGATGGGCCATGTCACCGCGGCATGGTCTTTGGGATGGCGGATACAGACGTTAGAACTATTACCGTTCGGTGGGGTGGTAAAAACAGATGAATGGGGAAGTGTACCCATTCATGAAGAACTGATTGTCGCGTTGTCCGGGCCGTTTCACAATGTCATGATGATATTGGCGGGCGGCCTGTTTATATGGATCGGCTGGTGGGATCAAGAGTGGACCCACTATTTCATCCATCTCAATGCGATGTTGGTTGGATTTAACCTTTTGCCGATCTATCCGCTGGACGGTGGTCGGGTGATGCAGGCGCTTTTGGGATATGTGTTGCCGTATCGGAAGGCGGTGGCATGGTCGGTGAAGATCAGCACTGTCGCGGCCGGGCTGCTGATGGTGTGGGGATGGATCGGTGGAATTCATCTCAATCTCGTCCTGATCGCCGCATTTTTATTGCACGCCAATTGGCAGGCGTGGCGGCATCGAGAATTCCAATTCATGCGTTTTTTGGTTAGTCGAAAGAGTCATCCGCCACCACCATCATCCCGTTTGATCACCTTGCGTGTTTCTCCGCGGGCCACATTGCTGTCGGTGGTTAAAATATGGCGGAAAGAAGCGTATCATGTGATCATGGTTCGAGGCACCCGACGCGTGATACCGGAAGAAGTGGTGCTGTCCCGGTTGTTGGACCATCGCGAACACGACCGGTGTATCGGGGACTTGTAAAGGATATACAACAAGATTTGACAAGGACGTACGTTTATGCTAAGATCTTCGTTGTGTACTTACGCCTTTTCCCGGAAAGGCGTACAACCGCACGGCAAGGGTTTGTAAGGTATGCTCCACCCTTGGCCGGCGAGTCTTGAGTAGAGGAGGTACCGGGATGTTTGCAATCATCGAAACAGGTGGCAAGCAATATCGTGTCAAACAAGGCGATGTTATTTATGTGGAAAAACTACCGGTGGCCGAAGGGGAAACCGTCACCTTTGACAAAGTCCTGCTCGTGACCAAAGAAGACGGGACGGTCGTTGGCAAACCGGTCGTGGAAGGTGCCGTGGTGAAGGGCAAAGTGGAACAACACGGCAAAGGCAAAAAAATCACTGTATTCAAGTACAAACCGAAGAAAAACTATAAACGGAAACAAGGTCATCGCCAACCGTTCACCAAAGTGGTGATCGAAGCGATCGAAGCGTAAGTGAAGCCAAAATGATCCAGGTGGAAGTTTTCCGGAAGCGCGGGCGAATCGAGCGGGTAATCGTAGAAGGCCACGCCTATTTCGACGAACCGGGGCGGGACATCGTCTGTGCCGCTGTCTCGTCCATCACGATAGGTCTGGTCAATGCGACGGAAAAACTGTTGGGTGTCCGCGTGTACGCAGCGGACGAATCCGCAGGCAGAATCGAGTGTCGCATTCCCGAGCTAGAACCAAATGCGGCTGAACGCGTGCAGTTGCTGATGGAGGCGATGGTTCACTCTCTCGCCGAGATCGCCGAAGCGTATCCGGATCATGTACGGATACAGAATCGTGAGGCCCGATAAGGCTGAAAAGGAGGTTGACACCCATGTTGAAAATGAATCTGCAATTCTTCGCTCAGAAAAAAGGGGTCGGCTCCACGAAAAACGGTCGGGACAGCATTGCCAAACGTCTCGGCGTGAAACGTGGAGACGGTCAATTCGTTACCGCCGGCAGCATTTTGGTACGTCAACGCGGTACCAAAATTTACCCGGGCTTTGGCGTAGGTATTGGTGGAGACGACACTCTGTTCGCCAAAGTGGACGGTGTGGTTCGTTTTGAGCGGATGGGACGCGATCGGAAAAAAGTGTCCGTCTATCCGCAAGAAGCGGTTGCTCAAGCCTGAGATTGCGGAAATATCGCCCCGGTTCCTACCGGGGTTTTTTTGTGGGTCGTATTGAAGTACAATAGGGACGCCTAAAAAAATATCTGAAAAAGAGATGGGAGTCGGTGCCTGTGCCGGACAAGTGGAAGGCATGGCTGAAGCCGACGATCCCCGCGGGGATCATGTTGGTGGCCATGATCGCTTACCCTTGGCCTTGGTGGGGAAGAATGATCCTCGGAGCGGTGGTGTGGGCCAGCATCGTTTGGGCGCAACGAAGGGCCGAACGCATCACGGAACGGACCATCCTCGTCCGTGAAGCGGAAACCGCACTTCGATGGTTGAGTCGGTTGCGCCATGATTGGCTCAATGAGATTCAAGTGCTCCTGGGTTATTGTTCGATGAACAAAACCGACCGCGTTCGTCCGTATCTGCTTCGTCTGGCAAAGGAGCTGGAGCAGGAGCGATCCCTATCCCAAGTTTCCCATCCTCTCTTGGCGGTGGCGCTGATCCAATTGCGTCATCAAGCCCCCGGCTGGCGCTGGCAGATCGAATTCCGCATGGAAACCTCCGACTTGTCTGCCCAACAGGGTGATGACGCCGCCGTCTATTTGGAGAATCTGGCGAAATGCTTGATGACTGTTTCGGCTGTCGCTCCTGAAGATGCCTCTGTGCGGATGGTGTTCGATTCGGACAGGGACACCCTGTTGATTACATTGACATCACAGGTACCATTGACGGATGCGGTTGAAGTAGCGCGGGTGCAAAGTGGTCTTCAGGATTGTACGGAGACGAAGCGCAACGGGGAAAACGAATGGATCATTCGGTTTTTGAATCGGTCAGTAATAGGGAAGGCACGGTTGAAGTAAGGGCAGGTGGCGAGGAATGTTTGTGGATCAAGTCAAGGTGTTTGTCCGGGGCGGCGACGGCGGTAACGGGATGGTGGCTTTTCGACGAGAAAAATACGTCCCGCACGGCGGACCTGCAGGCGGTGACGGCGGCAGGGGTGGCGATGTCATTTTCCGCGTGGACGAAGGACTGCGCACACTGATGGATTTTCGCTACCAACGCCATTTCAAAGCAAAACGGGGAGAGAACGGTCGATCCAAAGGGCAGCACGGGGCCAATGCAGAGCCTTTGATCGTGCGCGTGCCGCCGGGAACCGTGGTGAAAAATGCCGATACCGGTGAGGTCATCGCCGATTTGACCGTGCACGGTCAAGAAGCGGTCATCGCCCGCGGCGGCCGGGGAGGACGGGGCAACATGCGGTTTGCCACACCGGTCAACCCCGCTCCGGAAATTGCTGAAAACGGCGAGCCGGGAGAAGAGCTGTGGGTGGAATTGGAGCTGAAGCTGCTGGCCGATGTCGGATTGGTCGGCTATCCCAGTGTGGGAAAATCGACGTTATTGGCCGTGGTTTCGGCTGCCCGGCCCAAAATCGGTGCCTACCATTTCACCACACTGTCCCCGAATCTGGGTGTGGTGGATGTAGGTGACGGGCGCAGCTTCGTTCTAGCTGATTTGCCCGGGTTGATCGAGGGTGCCCACGAGGGTGTCGGATTGGGACACCAGTTCCTGCGCCATGTCGAGCGCACCCGGGTATTGATCCATGTGATCGATATGGCCGGTTCCGAGGGACGCGATCCGTGGGAAGACTGGAAACAGATCAACCAGGAACTGAAACTGTACCGGGAATCGTTGGCTGAGCGACCTCAAGTGGTGGCGGCCAACAAGATGGATTTACCGAATGCCGAGGAACATTTGCAGGCTTTCCGTGAAAAGGTGGGACCGGACATTCCCGTTTATCCCATCTCGGCAGCGACGCGTCAAGGGTTGCGCGAATTGATTTATGGTGTGGCAGATTTGCTTGATCGGATTCCGAAACAACCCTCCATCGAGGCGGAACAAGATGAAACATACAGAGTATACAAAAGTAAACCGCCGGAAGAGCCTTTCACAATTCGCCGTGAAAACGATGTGTTTGTCGTCCAGGGCGAACGGGTGGAACGTCTCTTGAAACGGACCAATTTCCAGTATCATGATAGCGTTCGCCGTTTTGCGCGAATCATGAAGGAAATGGGCGTAGAAGATGCCCTGCGTGAAAAAGGGGCGAAAGAAGGGGATACGATCCGGATCGGGGACATGGAATTCGAATTAACGGATTGACAATGATGGGAAGGAGTTTTGGTGTGAATATATTGTGGGGAATCGCCGGCATGCTGGTGGTGCTGGGGATCGCTTTCCTGATGTCCACCGACAGGAAAGCGATCCGTCTGCGCCCCATTCTTGTCGGTTTAGCAATACAGTTTTCTTTTGCCTTTTTCGTGTTGAAATGGCCGATGGGGCGTGCCGTCTTGCAATGGTTCAGCTCACAGGTGGAGAAAGGGATCGGATATGCGGATCAAGGCATCCGATTTCTGTTCGGTCCATTGTTGGAAGGTCATCAGGCTCCGGTGTTTGCCCTTCAGGTACTGCCGGTGATCATATTTTTCGCTTCCCTGATCGGGGTGCTGTATTATCTCGGCATCATGCAATGGATCATTCAAATATTGGGCGGTACCATCTCCTGGTTGATGGGCACGAGTAAGGTGGAGTCATTGACCGCGGTGGCGACCGTTTTTCTCGGACAATCAGAGTCACCGATCCTGATCCGCCCTTATCTGACTCGGCTTACCTCTTCTGAACTGTTTGCGGTGATGACTGGTGGATTTACTTCGGTTGCCGGTTCGGTTCTGGTGGGTTATTCTCTGTTAGGAGTGCCGCTCCATTATTTGCTCGCGGCCAGTATTATGGCGGCACCCGCCGGCTTGGTCATGGCCAAAATCGTGATGCCGGAAACAGAAACCCCGCTGGCCGATGAAGATATTCGCATGGCCAAAGACACTGAATCGGTCAACGTAATCGATGCCGCAGCCCGGGGTGCGATTGACGGATTGAAACTGGCACTGAACGTTGGCGCATTGTTGTTGGCGTTTATCGGGTTGATCGCATTGATCAATGGGATATTGGGTGGTATCGGCAATTGGGTGGGGGTACCCGGACTGTCGATGCAAAAAGTATTGGGCTATCTCTTTGCTCCCATTGCGTTTGTGGTGGGCGTTCCATGGTCGGAAGCGATTCAGGCCGGCGGTTATATCGGGCAAAAGCTGATTCTCAACGAGTTCGTGGCTTATACTGCATTTGGTCCACAAATTCCTAATCTGTCGGAAAAAACGGTGGCAATCGTCACGTTTGCCTTGTGCGGATTTGCCAACCTTTCCTCCATTGCGATTCAGATCGGGGTGATTGGTTCGCTCGCTCCCAACCGTCGGAGCGATGTGGCCAGTTTCGGTTTGCGCGCCATGATCGCCGGTATGATGGGTTCGCTGTTGAGTGCGGCCATGGCCGGCATGTTGGTATGAGGTATCAAGACTGAAAACCGGCAGTCCGATGGGATTGTCGGTTTTTTGTTTTATGTTGACGATTTGCAAACCTGGATGTGTCTGTACGTGTCAACACCAACGGACTTGGGGCTGACGATATTGCCGTCACGGTATTGGAAAAAAAGTAAATGTGTCAACAGAAAACAACCGGCTGCCGTGGCGCCGGTTGTTGTGTTAATGTGGGGACATTTCGGCAACATGATATCCCCTCCAAGGCATAAGAGGGGATTGAGGTCGATTGCAAGAATGGAGCCGCCCTTTTTTGAGCCACAAAGGCGCATCTGGCAGATCCATTCTGTCCGGGTGCGCCTTTTGCTCGGATCTAAATTGACCGATGCACTCTGGCTTAAAGGGTGGTGAAAGATCACTTCCACCCTTGTTCCTCTTTGATCCGTTCCAGGAGACCGCGGCAACCGGCGGACACCAGCTCGTATACTTCTTCGAAGTTTCCCGTGTAGTAGGGGTCCGGTACTTCCGTATAGGTTGTTTCCGGAATGAAATCGGTCAACCGATAGAGGTGTTGGTGATTCCGGTCTGCCAAACGTCGCAGGTGGGATAAGTTGCTGTCGTCCATGGCGATGATGTAGTCAAAGTCTTCCAAATCCTGTTTTTTCACCTTACGGGCGCGAATTCCTTCGTGAGCGATGCCGTATTGTTTGAGAATGCGGCGTGTACCATGGTGAGGGGGTTCGCCCGTATGCCAGTCACCGGTGCCCGCCGAATCAACACGGATTCGGTCTTCCAAACCCTCTT
Source organism: Polycladomyces subterraneus (assembly GCF_030433435.1). Lineage (NCBI taxonomy): Bacteria > Bacillati > Bacillota > Bacilli > Caryophanales > Thermoactinomycetaceae > Polycladomyces > Polycladomyces subterraneus. The sequence goes on along the minus strand of NZ_JANRHH010000034.1, from coordinate 49,087 downwards.
CTTTCACCATGTGTCGGAAGACCGCTTCCGCCATTGGTGAGCGGCAAATGTTGCCCAAACAGACGAACAACACGGAAATCATGCTCTCTCCCTCCTTTGGAAATGATGACGAATTTTATGGTATCACAGTCCGGATGGATCGGCATTTTTTCTCACGGTTCAAAAAAATACTTGCCTGACAACGCTTCCACCTCTTATAATGTCCAAAGTAAACAAACATTTGTCTACTACAGGAGGACGTCGCATGGGATTTGAAGCAGACGCCTATTATTTGGTCAAGGGAGAGCTGTTACCGGAAGCGATACAGAAAACAGTGGAAGCCAAACAGTTGCTGGCGAAGGGAGAGGTTCGCACGGTTCAGGAAGCCGTGGAACGCGTGGGTCTGAGTCGCAGTTCGTTTTATAAATACAAGGACGGGATCTTCCCGTTCAATGCGATGGTCAAATCCAAGATCGTCACCATCTCGTTGACGCTGGAACACCGTTCCGGTGTGTTGTCTCAAGTGTTGCGCCATTTGGCGGAACATGGCGGAAATGTGTTGACGATTCACCAGACGATTCCGTTGCAAGGCGTGGCCAACGTTACTATGTCAGTAGATACCGTCTACCTGAATACCGATGTCACTCGTCTGATCGACGGGCTGCAGGAGTTGGACGGTGTCAGTCGTGCGATGCTGGTGGGGTCAGGCGAATAAACTTCCCGCACAAGGAATGTGATGGGAACAAAGGAGAGAGAAAGCATGTGGAGAGGACTGCTGCATCACTTTCGACAATATCTGCCGATCAACGATCACACGCCCATGATCACTCTGCATGAAGGAAACACGCCGTTGGTCAAAGCCGAAAAGTTATCCAAAGAATGGGGTGTGGAGCTGTATTTCAAAGTGGAGGGAGCCAACCCGACCGGATCGTTTAAGGATCGGGGCATGGTGATGGCCATCGCCAAAGCATTGGAAGAGGGTTGCCGGGCGGTGATCTGTGCATCGACAGGCAATACCTCCGCCTCTGCTGCAGCGTATGCCGCGCGGGTCGGATTGCGTTGTATCGTATTGGTGCCCAATAACCATGTCGCCTTGGGAAAATTATCGCAGGCCGTGGTCTACGGTGCGGAGGTGTTGGCGGTGGAAGGCAACTTTGATCAGGCACTTACATTGGTGCGTGAAATCGCCGACCAACACCCGATTACGCTGGTGAATTCGGTCAATCCCTACCGCTTGGAAGGACAGAAAACGGCGGCGTTCGAGGTGTGTGACCAGTTGGAAGAAGTGCCCGACATTTTGGCGATTCCGGTTGGCAATGCGGGCAACATCTCCGCATACTGGAAGGGATTTGTCGAGTACAAAAAAGCCGGTAAGATTGACCGTTTGCCGCACATGTGGGGATTTGAAGCCGAAGGGGCGGCGGCGATTGTCCGCGGTGAACCGATTGAACGCCCCGAGACGATCGCTACCGCCATCCGTATCGGAAATCCGGCCAGCTGGCATTTGGCAGTACGGGCGGCGGAAGAGTCCGGCGGACGAATCGATTGTGTTTCCGATGATGAGATCCTCAGCGCATACCGGATCCTGGCCCGTTCAGAAGGCATCTTCTCCGAGCCTGCTTCAGCCGCGTCGTTAGCCGGTGTGATGAAAATGCGGGCCCAAGGCGCATTGCGTCCTGGTTCCAAAGTGGTGTGCGTACTGACTGGCAACGGGTTGAAAGATCCGTCCACCGCATTGGAGGCGGCAGCGGTAAAGCCACGCGTGATCCCCTGCACGATGGATGCGGTGCTGGAAGAAATTCTGGAGGAAAAAGGTGTTTCCCATGTGTGAGCACAAGGGCATTGAAATCGCGGTGCCGGCCAGCACCGCCAACCTGGGCCCGGGGTTTGATTCGATTGGGATGGCCTTGAACCGTTTCCTTCGCATCCGGGCGTATCCCGCGGAACGGATGGAGCTGGAATTGATCGGCCCGCATCTTGAAGGATTGCCACAAGACGGTCGAAACTTCCTGTTACAGGTGGTGGAAGGCGCGTGCCGCTCTGTCGGTCAGACGGCTCCACCCCTCCACATTCAAGTGGAGAGCGACATCCCGTTGATGAGAGGGTTGGGCAGCAGTGCATCAGCGATTATCGCGGGCCTTTTGTTGGCCAATCATCTTTTGGGTGAACCGTGGGATCAGGAGGAAATTCTACTAAAGGCCACAAGGCATGAAGGTCATCCGGACAATGTGAGCGCATCACTACTGGGCGGTGTGGTGATTGGCTCATGGGACGGAGAGCGGGTGGATGTTGTGCAAGCCCCCTGCCCGGATTGGGATGTGGTGGCGGCCATCCCCGCATATCCGTTGCCAACTTCCCAGGCGAGGCAGGCGCTGCCGCCTCAGTTGCCGCACAATGAAGCAGTGTTGGCCAGCAGTCGGGCCAACTTGCTGACAGCCGCCTTTTTCACCGGCAAATGGGAACTGTTGCAGACGGCGATGCGGGATCGTTTTCACCAACCTTATCGCGCCTCGCTGATCCCTGGAATGGAGCGGGTGTTGCGAGAGGCACCGCAAAACGGTGCATGGGGGGCGGCATTGAGTGGAGCCGGTCCAACAGTGATCGCATTTGCACGCGAGACCGAGCCTCTCGTGGACTTTATGCGCAAGGCATTTGGTCAGGCGGGCATCCCCGTCAACATCGAAGTGTTGAAGCCTTGGCCCGATGGGGCAACTGTCCGATTGACAACATTCGAAAAATGGGGTACATTCATGAGAAACATCTAAAAGGAGATGAACGATGAAACCGACGATAGGGTATTTGGGACCGGAAGGCACATTCACACATGAAGCGGCATGTCAGCTATTTTCTGATCAGACCGTCCACATGATGCCGTATCCCACCATCCCGGATGTGCTGTCGGCTGTCGATCGGGGGGAATGCACGCATGGTGTGATCCCGGTAGAGAACGCCATTGAAGGGGCGGTCAACCTGACCCTGGATTGGTTGATTCACCAAGTGGACGTCCCCATCGTTGGTGAATTGGTTCATCCGATCACCCAGTGCCTGCTCGTTCATCCCGCGCAAGCCAACCGTCCGAAGGAGGCGTGGAGTAGGATCATCTCCCATCCGCAGGCGGTCGCACAATGTCAGTTGCATCTGCGCCATCATTATCCGCAGGCACAGGTGGAATTTGCCAACAGCACGGCAGAAGCGGCGGAAAAAGTGAGCCGGCATCCGGTGGAGGCGTGGATCGCGATCGGCACACGACAGGCCGCAAAGCGCTATAACCTGCACATACTGGCAGCTGATGTACAAGACTTCCAAAACAATTACACCCGCTTTATCGCGGTGGGCGCCCCTTTGCCAGCACGCCGCACACCGCCCGGTCAGTGGAAAACGAGTTTGTGCGTGACCTTGGCCAGTGATTTTCCCGGCGCGCTGCATCAAGTGCTGGCTACATTCGCCTGGCGCAAGATCAACTTGACGAAAATCGAATCACGTCCGACCAAAACGGGTCTGGGGAACTATTACTTTATTATCGATGCGGAAATGGAAAGAGAGCATGTGCTGCTGAAAGGGGCCATTGCCGAAATCGAGGCGTTTGGTTGCCAGGTGCGTGTATTGGGATCGTATCCTTGCTATCGTTCACAATCTGTTCAATCACTCTCCCGTTGACATCAAGCGGGAGGGGGTTTATAATAATCCTCAATATTCGAAATCATTGTTTTAGTCAGGAGGATACCTAGGGTTCCGCTTCGCCGAACCGGTGAAGGTCTGCGACCGAGCGGTATCAACACCGGATACCGGTGTACACCGTGGGGATAAAAGCCTCGAGCGGCAGGTTCTGACGTTTCGTTTGACCTGCACGGAAAAGGCTTTTTTATTTTTACCATTCTTGGAGGTGTCTTGGAGTGACAGAACGATGGGTTTACATGAATGGGGAGTATGTTAGAAAAGAAGATGCCAAAGTATCCGTGTTCGACCACGGCTTTCTATACGGGGACGGCGTGTTTGAGGGCATTCGCGTATATGACGGCAACGTGTTCCGGTTGAGGGAGCATCTCGTGCGGCTGTATGAATCGGCCAAGTCCATCCTGCTCCACATTCCTTACACGTTGGAAGAAATGGAACAAGCCGTGGTGGAAACGGTGCGGAAAAACCAATTGCGTGATGCCTACATCCGGCTGATCGTCTCGCGCGGCGTGGGGGGATTGTGTTTGGATCCGGAAAAATGTGCCCGGCCCGAGGTGATCATCATTGCCGATCAAGTCAGTCTGTTCCCGCAGGAGACCTATGAAAAGGGTCTGCATATTGTAACTGTTCCGACCCGTCGGAACGTGCCGGACGCCTTGAATCCGAAGATCAAATCGCTCAACTACCTCAACAATATCTTGGTGAAAATCGAAGCGAACCGCGCGGGTGTGGGTGAAGCCCTGATGTTGAATTCCGACGGATATGTGGCGGAAGGTTCGGGTGACAACATCTTCATCGTCAAACGCGGTGTGCTGTACACCCCGCCGGGGTATTTGGGAGCGCTGGAAGGCATCACCCGCCAAGCCATTATCGACCTGGCACATCAACTGCAATACCAGGTCAAAGAAGAGCCGTTTACGCGGCACGACGTCTATGTAGCGGACGAGGCGTTTTTGACCGGAACCGCCGCCGAAGTGATCGCGGTCGTCAACGTAGACGGTCGGGAGATCGGCGACGGTAAACCGGGCCCCATCACGCGCCAACTGCTGGAAGAGTTCCGTAGATTGGTTCGGGTGGACGGTGTGAAGGTATACCCCGAATCCACCGTCAGCGTACACGCCGGATGACAAAAGTTTAAAGGGATCATCAGAAGCAAGGGATGCATTATGCCCTTGCTTTTTTGTCTGAATAAAATACCCGGTCTAAATGGTCCGGGCTAAATCCACCATGCGTGTATCCAATCCCATTGCGATTGTGACTTGCCCCCACGGCTGAAGCACCAGAGTCACTCCCATTGGTCGCCGTGGGGTTTCTCGCTTCATCTGGCGTGGCAACCCACATCCACCCACGGCTTCGTCCAAGCCCGGGGTGGATGTAGTTTCACGGGTTTTCGCTCGCATCCCTGAAGGCCTGGGTTTCCCGTTCGATCTTTATAACTTATTGCTAGAAAATTGTAGTGAAAATTGTTTGCCGATCATTGTGTGGTGTCATGTTCAACCAGCGGGACGGGAAAAGACCGGTTGCACCCGGTTATATCATGCGTTAAAACAAAAAGAGAAACGCATCGTGATCTGATGAAGGGGAGAACATCACATCCATGCACAACAACGACTGCCGAATCACCACTGTAGAGATCAGGGGCGCTTTGGGGAACTGGGTCTATTTGGAATTAGCAGATTCATCGGGTGCCACGTTACGTGCCAAAGTGAAAAAAAGCGGCTGTTTTCATTGGGAGATTTACATGGAAGAACGGATCTGGATGGGAGACCGTCCCGTTGTCGGGTGGGTATTGAAAAAGCATGAGCACTGGAAAAGCCGGGCGGTCCGGGAAGCGAAAACGCTGCTGGATCGAAAGTGGCGCGAATTGCAGGCTATCAATCCCCAACAACCGGCATGATTAGCCGATGTGCCAAGAGAGGGGATCGTCCCAGTGCCTATCTGGAAATTCCGGGTGGAGCGAGTTCCGAAGCCCGACTGAGGCATCGTTCCGGCAGGAATGGAATCGCAGGTGATTTTTTCCTGAACGAAGCTTGGTCCATCCTGCGCCCTTGTTTCAAGCTGCCTTATCTGTATCCAGAGCGCAGATGGAGGGAGTGGGAAAGTGATGCGGGCCTATATGGGTCAAAAGGTCCAGGTCCATTGAGCCGTGATCAGACCGAACGCCACCTCGGCTTACGTTCGTCGCTAGCGTAGTAGCGAAACAGGAAAGAGCAGAAAAGGATCACCCAAGCTATCCAGAAGCTTCGTGATCATTTCGTATACCACATGTACCAAGCGAAGACCAAACCGAAAAAGATGCCGCTACTGATGAACAGTATGGGAAAAGCATTGTTTTTCTTTTCCTTGAGATGCATGAAGGAATACAGTTGCAAAATCACTTGGACAAATGCCAAAACGAAGAGCACCGGGACGACCATATTGGGCGGCATCCGTAGCCAAACGAGAGCAAACGCGACAGCACTCAGCACCATCATGGCCACAAAGGACAGCAGCATGGTGCGCATTTCGGTGTGGTTAGTGTTAGTTGATTTCATCATTTTGTTCACCTTGCGTCTAAGACGTTTTTTTACAGTATGGCGCAATAGAAGAAGTGCGATACCGACGTGGAAGCGAAAAAGGAAACATGGCTGTATGAGTTTAAAGAACGAGTGAGCCCGCTGCGGGTTTCTCTGCCGGAAGGACTGTTGTTGGGAGTAATTACCGGTTTAGGATACTTTTCCGCGTACCTGTCGGAGGTCGGGTACAAGGCGTATTTCCATCTGCCGTCCATGTATGCGGACATCAGCGTCAATACTTTGATCTTATCCGTCAGTATTATCGTGTTGATCTGCCTGCTGGGTATTTTGTCCTTGCAAGTTCCATGGATTCATCAGTACGGTCGGTTTGTGTTCCCCCTGTTGATCCCGTTGTCGTTGTGGTTTGTAACGAGTATCAAGATGGGATTTTTTTACTGGAAACACCCCTACAAATGGTGGGGGCTTTGCATATTCAACGTCGTGGCAATCGGGGTGCTTTTCGAGTGTCTGCACAGAAGGAGATTGCTGGCGAGTGCACTGGTGCTTGTCGTGTTGGTGGTGATCACTGCACGGATCAGTGGTGAATTGGTAGCTGAAAATCAACAGTGGTATTTGGTGGCGAAAAAACCACAACCCGTTGTTGTGGTGGATACTTATAAAGATGCGCTGATCGTAGCACCGATTAACCTGCAAAAACGGGCGATCCGTCCTCAATATCAATTGATTGATGCCAAAGCGGAACCGAACCAGGCGCTGTCCTTTCAGCCGATGCGGATTGGTCCGCTTCGAGTGGAAAACCGGTGACCGCTGCTACAACTTGGTCAATATTTGTGGTCCGTTCGATGTGATGGCGACAGTGTGTTCATATTGGGCGGACCATTGCCCATCCACTGTTCGAGCGGTCCAGCCGTCGGTATCAATTTTGGCTTTCCAATCGCCCATATTGATCATGGGCTCGATGGTGATGACCATGCCTTCTTGCAAACGCTGGCCGGTGCCGGGGCGACCGAAGTGGGGTACGACAGGTTCTTCATGGATCCGTTGCCCGATCCCGTGACCCACAAATTGTCGAACCACCGAAAAGCCCTCTTTTTCTGCCAAGGATTGGATGGCGTGACCGATGTCACCGATCCGATTTCCAACCACTGCTTGGCGGATACCTGCTTCCAGCGCTCGGAGTGTGGTCTGCAGCAATTGGCGTACGCGTGGGGAAACGGTCCCCACGGGATAGGACCAGGCAGAATCGGCCAGCCAACCGTTTAAGTTGACCACCATGTCGATCGTGACGATGTCACCGTTTTTCAGCGGCTCGTTATTGGGAAGTCCGTGGCAAATCACGTCATTGACGGATGCGCATGTGGCGTACGGGTATCCCATGTACCCCTTTTGTTCCGGTTTGGCACCATGTTTTTCCAAAAACTGCTCTGCAAACGAATCGATCTCCCGTGTTGTGACGCCCGGCCGGATACGATGGGCGATTTGCTTGTGACACAACGCGAGCAAATGTCCCGCTTTCCGCATGTTTTCCAATTGTTCCGCTGTTTTAATCGTGATCATGGGTCCTCCGTTCCTTGTTTTGTGATTTTACAGCGTATGAAACCAAACGGGAGATTGACAATAATGGGATTATCGCTCCAGTGGATCTGTCACCGATTCGCCCATCCGCCCATAAGATAAAGCGTGTCAAATTATCGGGGGGATGTGGCTTGTTCGGTCATGACAATCCTTATTATCCTTGGATGACATCCGCATGGCCATCTGTAGTTTCTCCGGTTCCCAGGCCGGAAATGGATTTCCCCTATATGCTCACTCCGTTCTCCGCTCCGCCACCCATTCCCACCGTGCCGGTGGAAATCAGTCAGTTGCCCCCGCTATCCGGTGGGCCGGAGCGGCCCGGACAACGTCCACCCTATTCACGGACGATTGATTGGGCCTCACTTTATCCCCGGGATATTTTTTTGCGCGGGCCAATGAACATACGGGAAGTGGCCCTGACGTTTGACGACGGACCGGATGTGGTATTCACTCCGCGGATTCTGAATGTCTTGCGTCGAACTAGTGTCAAAGGTACCTTTTTCGTCGTCGGCAGACGGGTTCAACGTTATCCGCGAGTGTTTCAACGCATGTTGCGGGAAGGGCACGAAGTGGGCAATCACTCATGGAGTCACCCCAAGATGTCGCGGCAATCGGCGGGGCAAGTCCGAAGGGAACTGCGTAGAGCGAGTGACGAGATGAATCGGGTTGGGAACGTGCGGCCCCGTTTTTTCCGACCGCCGTACGGTGCTTTGAGTGAAACCGTGATCCGGGAGGCAGTGGGGGAAGGGTACAAAATCATTTTGTGGAACGTGGACAGTCTCGACTGGTCAGGCATTCCGGGGACGGTCCTCGCGACCAATGTGTTGTCGCACATTCGCCCCGGATCGATCATTTTGATGCATTCGGCCACGGGAAGAGGGGGCAATTTGCAAAACACGGTCCAGGCTCTGCCGAGGATCATCCAGCGACTGCGCCGCGAGGGATACCGTTTTGTCAAGGTATCCGAACTGCTCGATTTGCCGGCATATCGATAATAAACGGGAACACGCACCCGGTGGCCTTCGGATCGGGAAGGATGCGGTTCCCGTTTGTTGTTCATGCCAACACATCGCGTCGGGTGAAAACAGCAAATGCGACGATGAGACTGACCAGGGACCAGACGGACAGCACGACGATAGAGAAGGGAAGCGTCAACCCTTCCACCATCGTCGGTGAGCCGGAAAGAAAATTGGTCAGCTCAAGATTGGTGAAAGCGAGATATTTGAGCGCAGACCAGGAAGGGGCCAGCTGGGAAAGCAGGGTACCCGAAATCAGGGCAGCCATCATGATGCCCATACTGGCGGCCGTGCTGCGCACCAATACTGACACCATCAGCGAGATGGTAGCCACGGCGGCACAGGCGAACCATGCCAGTCCATAGCTCATCAGAATATATCGCCATTGCGGCACCAGATGGACATGAGCGGAGATCAGTTCTCCACCTCGCTCCTGAAACCCGGTCAACACAGGCATCGTCCATCCGGAGTATCCGAATAACACGCCGGAGATCACATAAGACAAAATGGCACTCAACAGCAACATCAGCGCCACGGCCAACTGCAGGGCGACGAACTTGCTCCACAACACACGACTGCGGCGAACCGGTCGGGTCAGGAGCAATTTGATGGTGCCTGCCCCGTACTCGGACGAAACCATGTCCGATGCGATCACCACCACCAGCAGAGGGAGAAACAGGGATAACGATTCTTCCGCAAATTTTCGAACGAATGTGGGTGCTCCGGGGCTGGTCGGGTTGATGTTGTGATCCAGGTAATATTGTTGTTGCTGTATGTTGAGACGAATCCAATTTTTCCACTCCTCCGGCACGCGGCTGGAAGACAAGCGGTTTTGCATGTCGATGATTTGCTGTTGCACGACGGCACGCCAATCGGAGGTGCCCAACTGTTTCACTGTATTTTGCACGGTGCGGTACTGAGCGTAGGTAAAAACCGGAATCAGTACGGCCAAGATCAGCAGGACGACCAGGATTCGCCGTTTGCGCAATATTTTCAGCAGTTCGTTGTATACCAAACCCGCGAAATTACGCAATGTGGCTCCCCTCCGTCGTCTCCAGGAATAGGTCTTCCAATGTGGGTCGTTTCTGCTCAATGCCGACCACGTCCACTCCCGCTTCCAACAAGGCACGGTTGGCTTGAGCAATTCGCTCTTCTGGCATCTGTGTCAACACGCTACCGTCTTCCGATGTGTCCAGGATTACGACATCGGGTAGGGAGCTTAGTACTTGTTCGCCTTTCGGAACGGATCGCAGGTGCCACTCCACACGGGGATATCCATCCAACAATTGCTGGACGGTACCGGTTTTGACTAAGCGGCCCTGGTGGATGATGGCGACCCGATCGCACATCAATTGCACCTCGTGCAGAATGTGGCTGGAGATGAACACGCTGATGCCTTCCGTTTTGGCCAATTGCCGGACAAATGCCCGCAGCTCCCGGATTCCGGCGGGGTCCAGTCCGTTGGTCGGTTCATCCAAAATAAGCAACGAGGGACGCCCCAGCAAGGCTTGGGCAATGCCGAGACGTTGCCGCATACCGAGTGAATAGGTGTTGACGCGATCGTCGATGCGGTGCTCCAGCTCCACCAACCGGACGACTTCCTCGATTCGCTCCGCGCTGACGTCTCCCTGCATACGGGCGAAAATCTCCAAGTTTTCTCTCCCGGTAAGGTAGGGGTACATCTCCGGATTTTCCACGATGCAACCCACATGGCGGATCGCACGCAAAAAGTCGTTTTGCAAATCATGTCCGGCGATGTGGATCGATCCTGCAGTGGGCCGGATCAACCCGACCAGCATACGGATCGTGGTCGTTTTCCCCGCGCCGTTGGGTCCGAGAAAGCCAAAGATTTCGCCTGGATTCACTTCAAAGGAGATGCGATCCACGATGGTACGCGAACCGATTGTTTTTGTGAGGCCCTCGACTGACAAGACGGGTGTAGATTCATTGGGCATGAGTGTCACCTCCGCTTGACGGATTCATCACCTGGATCAATCGTTGTGCCATCAAGCGATAACCGTCCGAATTGGGGTGGAAATGGTCGGTATACAGGTATCGATCGGGATTGAGTTGAAACAGGTCGAACGTGGGTACCACCACCACGCGGGGATACTGATTGGCCACGCGTTGCAGTGTATCGTTCCACTCCAAGATGAGATGGGAAGTTTGGGTCTTTCCCGTCAAGTTTCCGAACGGGTTGTACAAACCGAACACGAAAACGGGAGCGTTCGGATTGTACTTACGAATATTGTCCAGAATGTGCTGCAAATTTCGCTCATAGAGCCGGAGGCCTTGTTCCGATGCGACCGTATTGATGCGGTCCGGACCACCGCTTTCCCTGAACAGGTCGTTTCCACCGATGGTGAAGGTGATCCAGCGGGCAGAACGCAATAGTTGACGAACACGGGGTTCATCGGTTTGTTGAGCCAATTGGGTAGAAGTCTGACCTTTGACCGCCAGATTGACCAGACCGATGGGATGCCGAGTTTGCTTCTCCAAGGCATCCCGGACGTAACCGATATAACCTTTACCGGAGAGATCGCCCGTTCCCCGGGTCAGTGAATCACCCATACCGACAAGGAGCCCGTTGCCGGCAGTAACGCTCGTCGGCTCCTGTTTACCGGCAGAAGCAGGGAAGGCCGGTTCATCCGGTGGCGACAAGACCTCTTCGACACCGAGAACAAATCCAACTGCAAAAAGGAGCAAGGTTGCACAGGAGATCATGCTGACCAAAAACCATACGGGATTCGGTTTGATTTTCATCTCGAATCGCTCCTGTCAAAGGGTTCCAAGCCTACGATATCGATTTGCGCATGATCTCGTCAACTATACGCTCCAACGAAATGGCAACATTTTTGTTAAAGTAAGCAAATCGCCCATGGGTGCATATGATGTAAGTAGACGTTCGACCGTGATACTGGACGCTTCCGGATCGTCGGAGCGTGTTCCTTTTTCAACGGAGTTTTTTTGGGAGGGAAGAACGGATGAAAATTCATATTGTGCAATCGGGGGAAACACTGAATGACCTGTCGGCGCGTTACGGTGTTTCCATCGACAAATTGAATGAGCTCAACCCACAATTGAGCGACGGAAACGGATTGACACCGGGAACCAAAGTGAAAATACCCACGGGTCGGGTAAAGGTAAAAAACACATCCTTCTCAAAATCGACCCAAGGTGAGAAGGAGTCTTCCTACCATAATGATCCTCCCCCTCACCCCCCTCACCCCCGTCGTCCCATAGTCCCGCGCATCCCGACACCGGTTCAGCCCCCAGGTTATCCGAGGCCCTTTCATCCCGGCATACCGCCCATACCCTATCCCCCGTACGAGTTCTATCCGCCAGTGTTTCCCTACACACCCGATTATCAGACGTATTATCCGCCGATGTACTCGCCTCATTGGCACGCCTGGCCGTCACAATCACCGGGGATTCCACGTGCTTCAAGACAACAATCTGATCTTTCGCGGACGAAAGCCGTTGAGGAATCTCCGACACCACCCGCTTTTGAATGGGAAAGCGCGGTGGAGACGGCGGAAAGTTCATCAGCGGAATATTGACGGGGAAGGGAGTATGAAAGAAAAAGACCTTCTGCGAGTGGCCGATGTGCTGGGCACACCGGTCTGGGGAGCGGAACCGTTTCGGCGCTTATGGCGGGTACGCACCTCCAGAGGTGATTGGGTAGCCAAACGGGTGCAGCACGTTGCTCACCTGTACTGGTGGCTATGGGTGGACCGGGAGATGCGAATGCGGGGCTTCCATTTGATGCCGCAGATTCGGACGGACGGGAAACGATGGGTGTTGACTCCGCTCATTCCAGGACAACCGGCTTCGTACAAAAAGTTGTCCGATGCACGGAAAGCGGCGCGTCAACTGGCCTTGTTTCATCGGTTGGGAGACGGTTTGCAGACCCGTCCATATCATCAGGGGGAATATTTGCTGGAAGAGCGCTTGGACACCCGGTTGCGCGAGTTTTACCGGACGATAACGACACTCGGAGATACGGACCACGAGTTAGCAAGTTTGATGAAAACATATGGTTCATTTTTTTATCAAGCCGGGGTGGCGGCAATGTCGCGTTTGAACGCGCTGGGTCTGCGAAAATGGGTGAAGCGGGATCGTCGTCTTCACCGTTTGGCGCACCGGGATTTGGCCAGTCACAATTGGGTGATGGACACAAAAGGACAGTTGTGGCTGATCGATTTTGAGACTGCTGATTATGACAGCCAGCTGGGTGATGTATGGCAGTTGATGTCCCGCACACTGTCCGAACATCACTGGGCACCGGATATTTATCGGATGCTCCTGGCCGAATACGAAGCGATTCGTCCTCTTTCCGCCGGGGAAAAGACATTGCTCGTCGCTCTGCTTTCGTTTCCCAATGAATTTTTCCGGGAAGCGGTTGGTCTTGTCCAAGAGAAGAGAGGATACGCACTTGTCAAATCCCTGCCCTATCTCAAACAGCTCGTCCGGGACCGGGAACATTGGCAGCGATTTCTTGAAACAATAAGATCTTGGTAGCATGGAAGGCTTATGGTATCATGAAGAATGATTTCATAAGCCTTTTTTTGTTGTTTTGAGGAGGCCGATCGATGAGAATAGGGTTGGCGCAGATCCGTCCCGCACTGGGACGGTTGGATCGCAATCTCGCATTGCACCGGGAGATGATCCAGCAAGCGAAGGAGAAGCAAGTGGATCTCGTTATTTTCCCGGAACTCAGCTTGACGGGATATCAACTGCAAGATTTGACGTATGAAGTGGCCCGGACGATGGACCATCCCGAGATCCAGGAAATGGTATCGCTGTCCAAAGAGGTGGATCTCGTGTTCGGGATGGTGGAAGAAAGTCCGGATCATATTTTGTATAATGCCGGTGTCTATGCGAGCGGCGGCCGGATCGTGCACGTCCATCGCAAAGTCTATCTGCCCACGTACGGCATGTTTGACGAAGCCCGGTATTTCGGGCGTGGTCGGAATATCCGCAGCTTCGAGACCCGATTTGGACGGATGGGCATGTTGATTTGCGAGGACATGTGGCATGTTTCGGCGCCGTATCTGTTGGCCCAGGACGGGGCGGAATGGCTGATCGTTCTGTCCAATTCCCCGGCTCGACGCGTGGGAAGTGAAGGGCTGGGGTCCGAGCAGGTGTGGCACCGTCTGCTTTCCAATCATGCGATGCTGCAAGGGTCTTACGTCTTTTTCGCCCATCGTGTTGGTGTTGAGGACGGCGTCACCTTTTTCGGCGGGTCGATGGCCTACGATCCGTTCGGCCGTCTGATCAAGCAAGGCGCCTTGTTCGAGCCGGAATTGGTGTTGGTTGACGTGAAGCCGGATCAGATTCGCCGGGCCCGTTTCCAAATGCCGATGTTACGCGATGAGGATGTGGAGTTGACGGCGCGCGAACTGAACCGGATCATTGCCCGGCGGACGGAGGAGGGGACCCGGTCATGAACAAGATCGAAGAGATGTTGGCGCGAGCACCGTATTTACGGGTAAATGAAAAACTGACCGTCGCTATCTTGACGCGGGCACTGCGGGAAGAGGTGGAAAAAGCTGGATTTGACCGGGTCATCCTCGGATTATCCGGCGGTATCGATTCCGCCCTGTCGTTGTATCTGTGCGTCGAAGCGTTCGGCAAAGATCGTGTTACGGCCGTGCGGATGCCGTACAAAACGAGCAGTCCGTCCAGTTTGGCCGATGCGCAGGCGGCGATCGACGACACGGGTGTGGAGTCGCTCACCATCGACATCACTCCGCAGATCGACGCCTATTTTGAGCGGTTTCCCGATGCCACCCCGCTCAGACGAGGAAACAAAATGGCGCGCGAACGGATGACGATTTTGTATGACCTGTCCGCCCAATACAACGCATTGGTGATCGGTACCAGCAACAAGACGGAGCTGTTGTTGGGTTACGGAACCCAATACGGTGACATGGCGTCGGCGGTCAATCCGCTCGGGGATCTGTACAAGACGCAGGTACGCCAACTATCTGCCTACCTGGGCGTCCCGCAACAAATCATCAACAAACCGCCGAGCGCTGATCTGTGGCAGGATCAGACGGACGAGGGAGAATTGGGTTTCAGTTACTTCGACGTCGACCGTCTCCTGTACTACTTGATCGACTGTCGCTATACACGGGAACAGCTGTCGGAGCTGGGGTTCCCTTCCGATTTTGTGGAAGGGGTGACCCGCCGGATCGTGCGAAATCAGTACAAACGCCGACTGCCGGTGATTCTGAAGCTGGGAGACCGCACGATCGGCGTCGACTTCCGTTATCTTCGCGACTGGGGCTTATAATATAATACGGATGACGCTGTGGGAAGAGGTGTGGAACATGGCTGGTCATTCCAAATGGAAAAACATTCAACATCGTAAAGGACGGCAAGACGCACTGAGGGGCAAACTATTCGCCAAACTGGCTCGCGAAATCTTCGTCGCCGCACGGGAAGGCGGCCCGGATCCCAATAACAACCAACGGTTGCGCCTGGCCATCGCCAAGGCACGCTCGCAAAACATGCCCAACGACAATATCGAACGGGCAATCAAAAAGGCGACGGGCGAAAACGGGGGCAACAACTACGAACATATCGTTTACGAAGGGTACGGTCCCGGCGGCGTTGCGGTGATGGTGGAGGCCTTGTCGGACAACCGCAACAGGACTGCCGCCGACATGCGTCACATTTTTTCCAAACGGGGCGGCAACCTGGGTGAATCCGGCTGTGTGGCCTGGATGTTCGACCGCAAAGGGTTGCTGGTAATCGACCGGAGCCAAACAGACAAGGACGAGGAAGACATTTTGGCTGTGGCGTTGGAAGCCGGAGCGGAGGATTTCCAAACGACGGATCAAACCTATGAAATCACGACTGATCCGGAAAGCTTTGAAGAAGTAAAAAATGCGCTGGAAGCCGAGGGACTGTCCTTCACCACCGCCGAAGTGACGATGGTGCCGCAAAATACGGTCCAGCTGTCAGGAGAAGACGTTCCCAAAATGCTGGCCTTGATGGAAGCGTTGGAAGACCATGACGACGTGCAAAACGTCTACGCTAACTTCGACATCAGCGAAGAGGAAATGGAGAAATACAATGGTTAAACCGTTGTTCGTCGGTGAGCGAGTTCGGTTGAGCCCGCTCACCGATTCCGATTTGGATGTGATTGCACAATGGTATGCGGATGGGCAATGGATACGTATGCTGTCCGCTTTTGATGTGCCTATGACACGGGAGAGGTTGGAACAGTGGCGTGATCGTTATCAGAATCATGAGAAAAGTTTTTTGTTCGGTATCCGTACACAGGATGATGATCGGTTGGTAGGCATGGTCACACTTGAGGACATATTGTGGAATCACGGAACGGGATGGTTGTCGATCTCGATAGGGCCGGAACACCGGGGTAACGGATACGGCGTGGATGCCTTGCGGTTAATCTTAGATTTTGCGTTTGACGAATGCAACCTTCACCGCGTCCAACTGACCGTTTTCGCCTACAATCGCCCTGCTGTCGCATTGTACGAGAAACTTGGATTTCAACGGGAAGGATGTTACCGCGAATTCCTGCATCGTGATGGTCGTCGTCATGATATGTGGCTTTACGGGTTGTTGCGGAGAGAGTGGGAAAACGGCAAAAATAATATCCACTGATTTCCATATGTGATTTCACAAAAAAAAGATGGGAGAGGAAGGAAAGTAGTCAAAAACGATTATTTTCTACTATTTCAATAGAAAATCAGGCCTGTTTGCAAAATGTCGAATCGTGACGATCATGGTACAATGAAATCGTCCGTTCGTTCGATCGGTTTGGGACGGCAGGCATAACCAAAAAGGTGCGGTGACGGGAACTGCACCTTCTCTTTTTGTGTTATTGTTTTTCAATCACCTTGACAAATGAGTAGAGAGAGATTTTGGGGAGAAATGGGAGGGAGCGCATTTGCGACTGTGGACCCGTTTCGTGCTTGTGGGGTTGATGGTCATGCTGAGTGCGGGCTGTTCGGGTCAAGTGACGGCGAAACCCGCCCCGCACTCAAACACTAACCATCAACAACCAAACACGGCGCAACATCAAGCATCTGTCTCAGACACAAACCCGCAATCCAAACAACCCTCATCTTCGATAACAGAGAAACCGACTGGGGAACTGCCGGATGAAGAGCCGTTGACTGATCAAGCCCAGACCGATTCCAAGAAAAGCTCCACCCAACTGTCTGAGCAAAAATCGTCCGCCGAATCCGAGCCGTTGATCTTTTTTAAGGGATCGGGCGGAAAAAAAGCCGTGGCGCTTACCTTTGATGACGGACCGGATACATACTACACGAATCAGGTGTTAAATATCCTGAAAAAAGAAGGTGTCCACGCCACCTTTTTTGTCACCGGGAAAAATGCTCAAGCACACCCGGAGATGATCCGGCGGATTCTTCAGGAAGGACATGTGTTGGGCAACCATTCTTGGAATCACCCCGACTTGACCCGTTTAACGCCCAGTCAGGCAGTTGAGCAGATTGAACGGACCAATACGGTCATTTTCAAATTGACAGGCTTGCGAATGCTGTTGTTCCGTCCGCCGTACGGAAAGCTGAATGATCAGCTCGAACAGCGGTTTCATCAGCTGGGTTACACCATCGTCGACTGGAGTGTGGATACCCGCGACTGGGCGGGGACGCCGGCCGCCAAAATCATGCGCTATGTGCGGAACCAAACGGGGCCGGGCGGCATCATCCTGCAACACTCGGCGGGAGCACGCGGACATTTGGACAACACGATCAAAGCATTGCCGCGAATCATTCAATACCTCAAATCACACGGCTACGAAATTGTGACGGTACCCGAGTTGCTGGACAAACCGGCTTATGCCGGCATCAGATGAACACCAACACCCCATGCAACATGCATGGGGTGTTAACACCTCTGCCCCTTCAATCGTTTTTCCGCTTTAAGCCCCATTTTTTTCAGCCATCGGATCAGTTGCTCCGTTTCCCTGTCGTCAAACCCCGACATAGTCAGGTGCAGTTATACAGCTTGTTGCGATATAATGATCGTAAAATTAATGATTTCAAAAAATGAGAAAAATGCGTGAGGAGGAACATGTTGCATGACCCTCAGCGTGAAAGAAGCCATTGAAAGCCGGCGCAGTATTCGAGAGTATGAACAAAAGCCCATTCCGCGTGAAGATTTGCAGGAGATCCTCCGGTTGGCCCATTTGGCACCCAGTGCGTGGAACGTGCAACCGTGGCGCGTGATCGTCGTGACCGACCCGGAATTGAAATCACAATTGCAAGAGGCAGCTTACGGACAAAAGCAGGTCGGCTCGGCTCCCGCTGTCATTGTGGTGACCAGCGATATGGAGGATGTACTCCAACATCCCCGGGAATTCGCACACCCTAATATGCCGCCTGAAGCGGTGGACCGGTTGGAGAAGACCATTTTGGATACGTTCGGACCGCAAAGTGTAGAACAACGCGGAGCGTGGGGAGCTGCTCAAACATACATCTTTTTGGGGTTCCTGCTCATTGCGGCCAAAGGAATGGGATACGACACTTCTCCCATGCTCGGGTTTGACCCCGTCAAGGTGCGGCGGCTTCTCAACCTGGCGGATCACGTACAAATCCCTGCTTTGGTGGCGATTGGCAAAGGTGTCGAACCCGGCTATCCCCATCACCGCCATTCACTGGACCGCATCGTGACGTACCGTTAATGCCCTGATTCGATTTTCCAAGGTCGATCCTCTACGGGATCGACTTTTTTTTTTTTTATCCAATCCCGATAAATCCAGCTTCTCTTTTTCATCCTTCGTATCAAGGGCTTTTGAAGGATGGAGGTAATTTTTCCCATATATGTGACGTTTTTTTCGACAAATGGTGGCTGATTTGTTTCAGCTTGATGAAATTCGTTTGAAATCGAGCGGAAACCGAGGACTGCATGAGAAAGGATTTGATATGATTGGATGGAATCAAAATCCTTTATATCCAAAGCCCTAACATATCCTGAAACACCCTGAATTTACCGGTTATTACCGGGATAATACCGAAAGTGATCAAGCATCGGCGAAGCCATGAAATCGATTTATGTGAAATGTTGAACAATTCTTCGCTGGTGCGGGAAAGGGGATAAAGACGATGGAGCCATTTCGCAAACGTTTACGTCAATGGCTGACACTAATCGGCTTGTCGGCAGTGTTGCTGCTGGCGGGCTGCAGTCGTGAACAATATGTGGTACTGGATCCGAAAGGCCCTGTCGCGAAACAACAATATGATCTCATCGTTTGGTCGTTCGGATTAATGTTGATCATCGTTTTGGCGGTGTTTGGGATTTTTGCGTACGTGATCATCAAATATCGGGCCAAACCGGAAAACAAAGGATACGAACCGCCGGATCAGGAGGGTAGCAAACTCCTGGAGATGATCTGGACATTGATTCCCGTCGCAGTCGTCATCGCATTGGCGATTCCTACGGTGAAGGCGACATACGGCTTGGAAAAACAACCATCCAGTGACAGACCGCCGATGACGATCAAGGTGACGTCGGCGGATTGGAAATGGATTTTCCGTTATCCCAAGGAAGGAATTGAGACAGTCAACTACGTGACGATTCCTGCCGATACACCGGTTCAGTTTGAGATGGACGCGGTGGGACCAATGAACTCGTTTTGGGTTCCTTCACTGGGCGGACAGGAATATACCATGCCCGGCATGGTGATGCATCTGTGGTTGCAGGCGGATCATCCCGGTGTGTACCAAGGGAGAAGCGCCAACTTCTCCGGTAAGTATTTCACTCACATGACCTTTGACGTAGTCGCCAAGTCGCCTGCGGATTATGACAAATGGGTTCAGCAGGTGAAGAAAACCGCACCGAAACAGACGGAAGCACAGTATCTCAAACTGTTGGAGCGCGGTTTGGCGAAGAAAATGACCTTCTCTTCCTACCCCAAAATTGCCGATCAAGCGGGATTGATCGGGGACGTCAAAGGCATCAAAAATCAGATGAACCGGCCGAAAGAGCCTGTCACCGGAACGATGCACCATCACGCCCATTGAGGGAAAAGGAGGATTGGCAAGTATGGGATTTCATCTTCCCAAGAACTTTTTTGTGACCGGCGAGCCAATGATTTATGTGGCCGACGTGTTGAGCGTGCTCACCATCGCCGGGATCGTGTTCGTTCTGACCTACTATAAAAAATGGAAATGGCTGTGGGACGAATGGCTGACGACCGTCGACCACAAAAAGATCGGGATCATGTACCTCATCTCGTCGCTGTTGATGTTGTTCCGCGGCGGGATTGACGGCTTGTTAATGCGGACGCAGTTGGCTTTGCCAAATCTGCATATTCTCGACGCGGAACACTATAACCAGATATTCACCGCGCACGGGACGATCATGATCTTTTTCATGGCCATGCCGTTCATCTTCGGATTGATGAACGTGGCCGTACCGCTGCAAATCGGGGCACGCGACGTGGCGTTCCCTTACCTGAACGCCGTCAGCTTCTGGCTGTTTTTTGCCGGTTGCATGCTGTTCAACATTGCGTTCATGATCGGTGGCGCGCCGGATGCGGGTTGGACCAACTACACACCGCTGGCCGGCAGTGATCTTGCTCCCGGACCTGGTATCAACTACTATTTGCTCAGTTTGCAGATTTCCGGGATCGGGTCGCTGATGACCGGGATCAACTTCCTGGTCACCATCCTGAAAATGCGCGCGCCGGGCATGACGCTGATGCGGATGCCGATGTTTACGTGGTCCGTGTTGATCACGTCAATCATTATCATCTTCGCGTTCCCGGTGCTGACCGTAGCGTTGGCCCTGTTGACGATTGACCGGTTGTTCGGGTCGCACTTCTTCACCATTGCCGGTGGTGGAGAGCCGATGATGTGGGCCAACCTTTTCTGGATCTGGGGTCACCCGGAAGTGTATATCGTGGTTTTGCCGGCATTCGGTATTTTCTCCGAAGTGATCAGCACATTCGCCCGCAAGCGGCTGTTCGGATACGGTGCGATGGTGTACTCGATGGTCGTGATCTCGGCGGTCAGCTTCCTTACATGGGTGCACCACTTCTTCACGATGGGTGCAGGACCGGCCGTTAACTCCTTCTTCTCGATATCGACGATGGCGATCGCCATTCCGACCGGGGTGAAGGTGTTCAACTGGCTGTTTACGCTGTACAAAGGACGGATTGAATTTACGACGCCGATGCTGTGGGCGGTCGGTTTCATCCCCACGTTCCTGATCGGGGGCTTGACCGGGGTGATGCTCGCTGTGGCACCGGCGGATTACCAATATCACAACAGTTATTTCCTGATCTCCCACTTCCACTATGTATTGGTCGGGGGAACAGTTTTCGGATGTTTGGCGGGGCTGTACTATTGGTGGCCCAAAATGTTCGGCTTTAAGCTGGACGAACGGCAAGGGAAATGGGCATTTTGGCTGTTTAACATCGGGTTTAACGTCTGCTTCTTCCCTCAGTATTTCGTGGGCTTGATGGGGATGACCCGGCGGATGTACACCTATCCGGAAGGGCTTGGATGGACTCCGTACAACTTTATCTCCACGGTGGGTGCCTATATGATGGGTGTCGGGTTCCTCATCATGGTGTACAACATCTTGTACAGCGTACGCCACGGCGAACGCGATCTCACGGGCGACATCTGGAACGGACGGACGCTGGAGTGGTCGATTTCCTCGCCGGCACCGCACTACAACTTCGCTCGCATCCCGGAAGTGGATGACCTTGACGCGTGGTGGCACATGAAGCAGCGGAAACGGAAACAACCGTGGGAACTGCGACCGCTCAAACCGATTCACATGCCCAACAATTCGGGCCGGCCGTTTATCATGTCGATCTGGTTCTTCATCGCCGGGTTCGGGTTGGTGTTTGAATGGTACTGGATGGGTATCATCGGATTGCTCGGCGTGCTGTATTGCATGCTGAAACGCTCGTTTGAATACGACGATCACCACTACATTCAAGTGGATGAGATCGAACGTACGGAATCTGCGGCAGGGAGGGCGTGACGATGGCAGAACACGCATTGCAAACGCACGGTAAATCCACGGAAAAGTCCGCCTTGCCCTTGGAGTACTCAACAGAGGAAAGTCGTCTGAAAATCTTCGGTTTCTGGGTGTTCCTGGGTGCGGAAATCGTCTTGTTCGCCAGCTTGTTTGCTACGTATCTCGTTTTGGCGGGGCGCACTGCCGGCGGACCGACAGCGAAAGAACTGTTCGAGGTCAAGGATTTCATGATGGAAACGATCATCCTGTTGACCAGCAGTTTTACCTGCGGTCTCGGCACCTTGGCCTTGCGCAACCGGAGCAAGGGAGGCATCCTGTTCTGGTATATCGTGACGTTGCTCTTGGGTCTGTCCTTCATCGGGCTGGAAGTGACGGAGTTCATCCACTATGTGGGTGAAGGGGCGACCATCCAGCGGAGCGCGTTTCTCTCCGGGTTTTTCATACTCGTGGGTACTCACGGCGCACACGTCAGCCTGGGTATTCTTTGGATGACGCTGATCTTGATTCAATTGATTCAACGCGGCGTCACCGCCGCCACGGCCAGGAGAGTGTTTATCGTCGGCCTGTACTGGCACTTCCTGGACGTGGTCTGGATCTTCATTTTCACGCTCGTCTACCTGATGGGGGTGGCGTACTGATGGCAAGCGATAAAGGAAACGCACAAACCGGCCACGGTCATCGTGAAACGCCGATCAAGCATATTTTCGGGTTTATTCTCTCCCTGGTCTTGACGTTCGCGGCGCTGTGGGTAGCGTTGTATACACCAGTGTCCAAGCCGGTCATGTTGACCGCCATTCTCGTGCTGGCTGTGATGCAGTTCTTCGTCCAACTGTTGATGTTCATGCACTGGACGGAGGGCAGCGGAACGTACCAAGTGGTGACCACTCTGTACGGCGTGTTCGTCGCGGTGGTGACCGTCGTCGGTTCCGTCTGGATCTTTTTCGGCATGTACGCGATGTAAAAAAATTGGCCGTCCTTTCGAGAGAAAGGGCGGCTTTTTTCGTGGTACTTCGCAATCCGTTATGCTATGGATGGAAACTCTTTAAGAGAGGGATGCGATAACTGCCGTCGGAAGCGCTGACCGGTTGACGGATTTGCCGGATGGGCGATCGGGAATCCATTGATGGGCAACTATTCCTTTTTAGCCAACCAAATCGTCCAATAATCTTGCTCGACAATTTCTTGCGTACTGCGATTACGCAAGCGTTCGCATATATATTGAACGAGATATTCCAGTTCCAGATCCGATAGTTCGTGCAAAATGGACCGACCTGTTCTCGCCAAAAGTTCATCCTTGAACTCCTCAGGACCAGTGTAAGTTTTTCTTGTCTCACTTAATTTGTGTTCGTCAATGGATCGGAAGCCCGCCTTCAGCAAGGCTTTCTTCACGGTTTTGCCATCGTGTCTTCGTTCGGCTTCTATTTGAATCAGTCTTGGGTATACTTCGAAGAAATACCCTCGAATATGATGCTCATTCGGCGGTTGCAAGGCATCCTCAATGGTGCGACTCTGCACAATCAACATGCCGCTCGGTTTCAATAACCTATAGGCCTCACTGAAACACGCTTCCAAGTCCGTCAGATGGTGAATAAGTGCCCTTTCCAGAATCACATCATACTGAGAACTTGGTAAGTTCGTATCAAGTGCATCCCCTTCAACAAACGTGATTTGGGGATAGCCCTTGCAGTTTTCTACAGCGCCTTTGATCATCTCCTTAGAAAAATCGACTCCGGTAACATGTTCTGCACCCATCTCAGCAAATGCCTTACAATAAATACCCCCACCGCAGCCGACATCTAAAACGTGTTTGCCTTTCACATCAACGATTTTTTGGATCGCAGACATCCAAGATGAATCAGCCCGACGTGTAGCATAGGTGAAACGGTTGTCCTTAGAATGAAAGTCAATCGGCATGAGACTCTCCTCCTCACTCGTTCCCTGCCGTTCACCGTTTAATTAGGGAAGCAAAATAAGACACCCCCATGTCACAGTTAGGAACCGTGGCCCCAAATCCCTTCACCCATGATGTTCCGATGTTTAGTAGTTTGAACTTTCATTCTAGTTGGGAAGATATGAGATGTCAACCTACAACGAAAGGATGAAGCGTGTGGAAATCTCCGTTCACGATATCTTCCGGGCGCGTCACCACATCGAACATTTCGTCGATCGGACCCCTTTGGCCCCATCGGTTCCACTCAGTAATTTGATCGGGGCACAGGTGCGGTTCAAGTTTGAAAACTACCAACGAACTGGTTCGTTCAAGCCCAGAGGGGCGATCAACAAGATGAGAATGTTGTCCGAGGAAGAAAGAAAAAGGGGTGTGATCGCCGCATCCGCCGGGAATCACGGGTTAGCGGTAGCGTATGCGGCGGGATTGATCGGTGCATCCGCACAGGTAGTGGTACCCGAAAACACACCCAAAACCAAGGTGGCGGGTATTCAGCGGTTAGGAGCGGAATTGGTGTTTCACGGGACCAACTATGATGAAGCGGAAGAATGTGCATATCGATTGGCGGCGGAAAATGGCCGGACATTTATTCATGCCTATGAAGACCAGCATGCCATCGCTGGGCACGGTACGATCGGTCTGGAAATCTTACTTGATTGGCCGGAGGCAGATGTGATCGTAGTCCCAGCCGGTGGTGGCGGATTAATCCTGGGCATCGCGATCTTGGCTAAGTCGGTGCACCCCGATATTCGGATCATCGGCGTACAGAGCCATGCCTCCCCACCTTGGTACTATTCGTTCCGTGCAGGACGAATAGTGGATGTGACGTACCGAGAGTCGCTGGCCGAAGGTTTGCACGGTGGCATCGGTCAAAAGATCTTTCCGTTGGTGCTGCGTTATGTTGATGATTTCATATTGGTGGAGGAAGAGGAGATTGCCGATGCCATGTGCTGGATGGCTCGTCAGCATCACCAGAAAGTTGAGGGTTCTGGTGCGGTCGGAGTGGCTGCATTGCGTAATGGGCGCATTCCGGACATCGCCGGTAAAAACGTTGTCTGTCTCATCAGCGGGGGCAACGTGGATGACGAACGGTTGGCAGAGTTGTTGGAGGCTCAAGAAGAAAGGAAACCCAGCAGATATGAGAAAGGACTCCGGTCATCATGTTGAATTTTTCACCACTACGTGATGATCTTTTTTTGTGGAAGTTCATTGCTGTTTCCTTAAATACTTGACAAAATAAATTAAATATGATATTATTAAGATTTATTTGAAATTAATTATTTCGTTTGATATCATATTAGTGTGGCCACACAAAACCAAACCTGAGGATGGAGGAGTCCTGATGCAAGTAGCCAAAGGGTTGGAAATGTTGGGAATTACGGCGAATGTGGTGGGAGCGCAGATGACGATTCATCCGGCCCTAATCTGGGATGAGGATACTGTCATCTTGGTGGATGCAGGCTTTCCTGGTCAACTCCCACAGTTTCGTGAGGCAATGGAGGCGGCCGGTGTCCCTTTTGAGAAGCTCAACAAAGTGTTTCTCACGCATCAAGATATTGATCATATTGGATGTTTGCCCGATCTGCTCCATGCGTCCCCCCAAAAGGTCGAAGTACTGGCGAGTGAATGGGAAAAACCGTATATTCAGGGTGAGAAGCCTTTGATCAAAATCGAGAAGGCCATCGCTCGATTGAATGATTTGCCACAGGAACATCGCGAAGGATTAAAACGGGTATTTGAAAATCCGCCCAAAGCTCCGGTGGACAGGACGGTGTCGGATGGAGAGGAGTTGCCGTTCTGTGGTGGAATCACTGTCATTCACACGCCGGGTCATACCCCTGGACATATCAGTCTGTATCATCAACCAAGCAAGACCCTGATCGCCGGAGATGCTCTGGCCGTCGTGGATGGTCAGTTGGTTGGACCGGTACCGCAATATACGCTGGATATGGATGTCGCCATTCAATCGTTAAAAAAACTGGCGCAATATGATATTGAAGCGGTCATCTGCTATCACGGCGGCCTGTATCGGGAGAATGTCAATCGCCGTATTGCAGAATTGGCCGACGGTCGTTAAGAAGTCGATGAGAAATGGACCGGCGCTGATCTTCCGCCATGATAAATGGAAGATCAGCGCCGATTGCCGATTATTGAAGAGTGTAATCTAACCGGTCATCCGTCTGGAAAATTGATCTCGTTATGGATTGATATCACTTACGTATGGGTTTTAATCACTTTCACGTTCCTTCCGCCGGTTCCGGCCCGTCAAAAAAGCGCTGATGTTGGCGGTTGATCCAGAACAGGCGGTAGTAGGTATATTGGGCTGCCAATCCAAACGCGAACGCAATGGGGTACGCCATCCAGATCCCACGCAGACCGATAGTGTGAGACAACAGAAAAGCAACCGGCACCTCGACTCCCCAGATGGTGATAATGCCGATCAGTGTCGGCCAGAAAACGGTGCCGCTCGAGCGCATCACACCCGAGAGGATCATCATGTTGCCGAAGATCATGAACGACCACAGTGTGATATACAGCAGTTCTTCCGCGACCGACAGCGTTGCGGGATCGGTCAAAAACCAGGACAAAATGCTGCGGCTGAACAGATAGACGATCCCGGTCAGCAGAATGCCAATCACGTAATTCAACATGACGGCGCTTTTCACCAGGAGCCGCAGTCGGGCCTGTTTTCCAGCACCGATCAGTTGTGCGCCGAAGATCCCGGAGGCGATCCCCAAGCTCAGCGCGGGCATTTGCACGTAATTGATCACTTGGATGACTGCGCCATAAGCGGCGGTGGCATGGGCGCCGAACCGGTTGACAAATGTAACGACGGCCACTTCGGACAACGAGACGAAAATCATCTGGATTCCGGTTGGCAAGCCGATTTTGATCAGCAGTTTGACGATTTGCGGATCCAGTCGCAGTTTTTTAATCGTCTCCCGATCCAGCGCCAGCGGGTGACGTTTCCATCCCAGATAGGCGATGGTGACGATCAGTGTAATAATGGATGATACCACCATGGCCAGTGCGGGACCTTTCACACCCAACCGGGGCAGGCCACCCCATCCGAAAAGGAAAACGGGGGTTAAACCGACGGTCAGTATGGTGCTGAAAAGCAGAAAATAAAACGGGGTTTTGGCATCACCGGTTCCGCGCAAAAATGTGGTGTAGTTGATATACAGGAAGAAAAACGGGAGTCCCGTGAACAACACATGGGCGTAGCCGATGGAATACGGAATGATGGACGCCGGTGTTCCAATTAGCTCCAGCAATTCGCGGGCGAACAGATTGCCGATAACGGCCGCGAGCAGACCCAGGATAAAGGCGAAAGTTAAGGAGGTCCCGACTGTTGCTTTCATCCGCTCCGTATTGCTACTTCCGTAGGCTTGACCGATCAAAACGGAGCTGGCGCTTCCCAGTCCGATGATAAACGAGATCAGGAAAAACGTAACCGGAAAGACAGCACTGGCCGCCGCAAGCGCATATTCACCAAGACCGCGTCCCAACAAGATAGAGCTGACCGTCCCGCCGATCGATTGCAAGGTGTTGCTCAACATGAGCGGGATGAGGAAGAACAACAGGGACAGCCACATCGGGCGCGAGTCCATCGCACCCTGTCCCCATTTGTGGGCACCGGACGGCATGCTTTGAGTAGGTCCGGTTGGTTGACCGGCCGGCACATCGGTTGGGGACGATTGGGGAGATCCGGGCATCTGGGCAGCGGAATAGCTGGAAGTGCGTAAATCGGGTGGCGAATGGGTTGTGAGAGATGCCGAATCACGTCCTACTGTCGACACATCTCTGTCGGGTTCTTTTTGATCCCCAGAGGTAGTGGATCGGAGTGAATTCGTTCTTCCGTTTGTTTGGTTTTGTTCGTCGATCGGTTTCAATCGGATGCACCTCTTTTTGATGTGGACTGGCATTCCCGTGTCTATTGTCAGTATATGACAATCGGCTATCTCCATTATAATCTTTGTTGGAGGGAAAAGAAGAGGGGAATGTTGTGATATAATCGACACACGGCAAACGAAAACATGTTCGCAGCAGAGGAGGAACGGCGTGAAGATCATGGGCATCGACCCGGGCATCGCCATTGTCGGCTACGGGGTATTGCACCGCCAAGGCAACCGTCTCAAGGCTGTGGAGTACGGCAGTATCCAAACAGAAGCCGGCTTGGCGACAGCGACCCGGTTAAAGCAGATCTACGACGCCTGTGGAGAGTTATTTCAAAAGCATCGTCCGGACGTGGTGGCGATCGAGAAGCTCTTTTTCAACCGCAACGTGACGACTGCCTTCACTGTCGGTCAGGCACGCGGCGTAATTATGTTGGCTGCGGAGGAGGCAGGGGTACCGATTACAGAGTATACGCCGTTACAGGTAAAAATGGCAGTGGTGGGTTACGGACAGGCGGAGAAACGGCAGGTGCAGGAAATGGTGCGCATGCTTTTATCCCTGCCTGAGATACCCAAGCCGGATGATGTGGCAGATGCGCTGGCCATCGCCATCTGTGAGGGACACTCGTCTATGTTCGTGAACCGGTTGAGACAGGGAGGCTGGAAACGTTGATCGAGTTTTTAGAAGGAACCGTCACCTACGCTGGAGCAGATTACATCGCCATCAACGTGTCGGGCGTGGGTTATCGCGTGTTGTGCGGCAATCCCTACCGCTGGGAACCCAATGTGCAGACACGAGTCTACACGCATCAGGTAGTGCGGGAGGATGCTGTCACTCTCTACGGTTTCCCGACCCGGGAAGAGCGGGATTTGTTCCGCATGTTGCTCGATGTGTCTGGGATCGGTCCCAAAGCGGGACTTTCCATATTGGCTTCAGGAACGCCGCGTCAAGTTGTGCAGGCGATCCAGCAGGAGAACGTCGTTTTTTTGACCAAACTCCCCGGGATCGGAAAAAAGACGGCCCAACGATTGATCCTGGATCTGAAAGACAAATTGAAAAAAGCGGGTTGGGTCCACGCGTTGATGCAACAGCCAGGAGATCCGGCAGAAGGACCAGCCGAAAAGCCCGTTTTATCCATGGAGCGTGCGGGTGAGGCGATTGAAGCCCTGATGGCCCTCGGATATAATGAGGAAGAAGCGGCTTGGGCCGTCGAAGAGGCGCGTAAACAGTGGGAGGATGAGCCGGAGCTGGACGAGTGGATCCGGCGGGCGTTGCAACTGTCGATGAAGCGATAGGGGGATGTAAGCGTGGAGGAACGGATCATTTCCGCTCATCTAGCGGAAGAGGATGCGACGGTGGAGTTCAGCCTGCGCCCCCGTTATCTGAGCGAATATATCGGTCAGACGCGCGTGAAGGAAAATCTGAAAGTATACATAGAAGCGGCCAAAATGCGGGGGGAGGCCCTGGATCACGTTTTGCTGTACGGCCCCCCCGGATTGGGGAAAACGACACTGTCTCACATCATCGCCAATGAGTTGGGGGTGCAAATCCGGGCCACGTCCGGACCGGCCATCGAGCGGCCGGGGGACTTGGCGGCCATCCTGACCAACCTCCAACCGGGCGATTTGTTGTTTATCGACGAGATTCATCGTTTGAACCGATCCGTGGAGGAAGTCCTGTATCCTGCGATGGAGGACTTCGCACTTGATATCGTGATCGGTAAGGGCCCCAGTGCCCGGTCGGTCAGGTTGGACCTGCCACCGTTTACGCTGGTGGGCGCCACGACGCGAGCAGGTTCGCTTTCCTCCCCTTTGCGGGATCGTTTCGGAGTGGTCAGCCGGTTGGAGTATTATACAGAGGATGAACTCACCCTGATCGTGCAGCGGGCGGCTGATTTGCTCGGGGTTGCCATTCGGGAGGAAGGCGCGGTGGAAATCGCCCGACGGGCCAGAGGCACGCCGCGGGTGGCCAACCGTTTACTGAAACGGGTACGGGACTTCGTTCAAGTACAGGGGGACGGTGTGATCACGGGGGAAGCAGCCCGGGATGCATTGGACCGGATTCAGGTGGACAAAATGGGATTGGACCAGATAGACCACAAATTGTTGTTGTCTATCATCGAAAACTTTCGCGGGGGGCCTGTTGGTCTGGAGACGATCGCGGCCACGATCGGTGAGGAGGCGCACACGGTGGAAGACGTCTACGAACCGTATCTGATGCAGATCGGTTTTCTCCAGCGTACCCCCCGTGGACGTGTGGTCACCCCCAAATGTTACGAGCACTTCGGATTGGAGGTGCCGACATGAACCCATTTGCCAAAACTCTAATCGTTTTGGGGATTGTGTTGGTGGTGATCGGCCTGCTGTGGCAGCTCGGTGGGCGTTTTTTCCCGTTCGGCCGACTACCCGGGGACATCGTCGTCGAGAAAGAGAATGTACGGTTCTATTTTCCGATCGTCTCCAGTATCGTACTCTCTGTATTATTGTCCCTGATTCTCTACTTGGTGCGCCTGTTCCGTTGACGGGGCGGGCGTTTTCGTTTCAGTACGGACCCAGTTTCATCATGGAAAGGACGTAAGTGACATGGATGTATCGATGTTTGATTTTGATTTGCCGGAGGAGCTGATCGCACAGAAACCCATCCCGGAGCGATCCGCGTCCCGGCTGATGGTGTTGCATCGTGAGACGGGGAAAGTGGAACACAAACGTTTTCCCGATCTGTTGGACTACTTGCAGTCCAGTGACGTGCTGGTGCTGAACGACACCCGCGTTCGCCCTTCCCGTTTGATTGGTGTCAAGGAGGAAACGGGTGCGAAAATTGAATTGCTGTTGTTGAAACCATTGGGGAATGACCGTTGGGAAGCGCTGGTGAAACCGGCGAAGCGGGTTAAGCAGGGAACCGTGATCACTTTTGGCGATGGTCGACTGACCGCAGTCTGCGAAGGGGAGTCCGAGGTAGCCGGTGGTCGTCTCTTTCGTCTCCAATATGAGTCGGATGATGTGGAAGCGCTGTTGGAAGAGCTGGGACAGATGCCGTTGCCGCCTTACATTCGCGAGCAATTGGACGACCCCGAGCGGTATCAGACCGTCTTTTCGCGAGTGGTGGGCTCAGCGGCCGCGCCGACGGCGGGATTACACTTCACGCCCGCGTTGTTGGAGCGCATCGAGGAAAAAGGCGTTCGCATTGTTTATATCACCCTGCACGTCGGTTTGGGTACGTTTCGGCCGGTCACGGCGGAAAAGGTGGAAGACCATCAGATGCATGCCGAATATTACGAGGTGAGTGAGGAAACCGCAAAAATCATCCGTCAGGCCAAGGCCGAGGGTGGGCGCGTTTTTGCCGTGGGCACCACCACCGTACGCACATTGGAGACGGTTGCTTCCCGGTTCGGCGAAATCCGGGCGGCAAGCGGGTGGACCGACATCTTTATCTACCCCGGATTTCGTTTTCGCGCAGTGGATGCGATGGTCACCAATTTTCATCTGCCCAAATCGACACTGATCATGCTGGTCAGTGCGTTCGCATCTCGGGAGCAGGTGCTTGCAGCCTACCGCGAGGCAGTTCGGGAACGTTACCGATTTTTCAGTTTTGGTGATGCGATGTTGATTGTGTGACCATTTTCGCTTGTGATTCCTTTCCCGGACATCTATAATGAGAAAGGCAACGAAATTCAAGAACAGTTTCGCTTTCAATCGGTTGAAGGTGATGGAAACAAGTTATAATGGTAATAAGTAGGTGGGGCTATTGGCCGTCAAATATGAACTGATCAAAGTATGTAAGCAATCGGGAGCCCGATTGGGCCGTTTACATACCCCGCATGGCACCATCGACACACCCGTATTCATGCCTGTCGGTACCCAGGCCACCGTCAAGGCGATGAGCCCGGAGGAATTGAAAGAGATGGGCGCTGGTATCATTCTCGGCAACACCTACCATCTTTTTCTCCGCCCGGGTCATGCCATCGTCCGGGAAGCGGGCGGCCTGCACGGATTTATGAACTGGGACCGCGCCATCCTCACCGATAGCGGTGGGTTTCAGGTGTTCAGCTTGAGCGATCTGAGGGAAATCACCGATGAGGGCGTCTCTTTCCGATCACATCTGAGCGGGGAAAAATTGTTCATCAGTCCCGAGAAATCCATCGAAATCCAAAATGCGCTCGGTGCGGATATCATCATGGCGTTTGACGAATGCCCACCCTATCCGGCTGACAGGGAATATGTCCGGGCGTCGACCGAACGAACGGCCCGTTGGGCTGAACGGTGTCTCGAAGCGCATCAGCGTCCGGATGAGCAAGCGTTATTCGGCATTGTGCAAGGCGGAATGTACCGGGATCTCCGGGAAGAGAGCGCACGCCAGTTGACCGCTCTCGATTTTCCGGGATATGCGGTGGGGGGATTGAGCGTCGGTGAACCCAAAGAACTGATGTACGAAGTGTTGGAGTACACCACTCCCCTGTTGCCGGCAAACAAGCCGCGGTATCTGATGGGGGTGGGTTCACCTGATGCCCTCATCGAAGGAGTCATCCGAGGGATCGACATGTTCGATTGTGTCTTGCCGACGAGAATCGCCCGCAACGGCACGACGATGACGAGCCAGGGACGGATCGTGATACGCAATGCCAAATATGCCCGCGATTTTACTCCCCTTGATCCCGAATGCGATTGCTATACGTGTCGCAACTACACACGGGCGTATCTGCGTCATTTGATCAAGGCGGATGAAATCTTCGGGTTGCGCTTGACGACGTATCACAACCTGTACTTCTTGCTCAACCTGATGAATCAGGTGCGTCAGGCGATTGCAGAAGATCGGTTGTTGGATTTCCGCGACGCATTCTTTGAGAAATATTATGGTGCCAATCAAGGGCGCGGTTTTTGACGGCGATTGCTTGATGGTGTGTTTTCGCCGCCAATGTCAAACATGGGCGGCTGGCTTTTCAAAACAAATCAAGGAGGAACAACAGTGAACAACGCGTTTTTGGTACAAATCGCACCGCTGATCCTGATGTTTGCTATCTTCTATTTCCTGTTGATCCGCCCGCAGCAAAAGCGGCAACGGGAGCGCAACGCCATGCTGGCTGCGTTGAAACGGGGTGACAAGGTCGTCACCATCGGCGGATTGCACGGAACGATCACTGATCTAACCGATGACCGCGTCACTCTGAAAGTGAGCGACAACACCCGGCTGGTGTTTGAACGATCCGCGATCAATGCGGTCTTGAACAAAACGGAAGAAAAGAAGGAAGAGAAAAAGGAAGAGAAAGAAGAAGAGAAGAAGGATTGAGGAACACCCCCGGTGCACATTGCCGGGGGTGTTGGTTTGTGACAAAGCCCGCGGGATTCGCTTTCCCGAGCGGTTGCTTATTCAATGTCTGCGATGTCACCACGGGTGTCCGGTTGGCGGGATGGAGTCTCATCACAATCATGAATAAACCCATGATCAAAAATCGGGATGAAAGCGCATACAAAATCCGAGTCCCATTCGATAAGATAGAGATAAGAAAGGAGGGATTGGATGATACTTGATGACCGCAGCACTAAGCTCCTCAAAGAAATCCTGATGTCACCAGGAATCAAAATTTCTGAATTGCAGAGAAAATTTTCTTTGACTCGGCAGCAGACGAATTACAGTCTCAAAAAGATCAATGATTGGCTCTCGGCAAATCATCTCCCCGTGATTCAAAAAAACGGTCAATCGGGGGTGATGGTCGATCCCATCGTCAGCCAATCGTTTCCGGAGCTTATGGCTGCATCAAGTATGATCGATTATGTTCCCTCTGAAAAGGAGCGGTGCAAACTCATTTTGCTGATGCTGCTCGGTCGACGGAGCGAAATCTCCCTTTTCCACTTATCCAGCGCCCTCAAGGTGAGTCGCAACACGGTATTGCTTGATCTGAAAAATATCAAGGAAATATTGAAGGGGGGAGATTTACATTTGGTATATACCCGGCGTGACGGGTATGATCTTCATGGCCGGGAAATGGAAAAACGAAAATGGCTGATCAAACTGGTACGGGAAGTTTTGCAGATGCCCAACGGGAAAGCGTGGTTAATCTCCGTGATGGAGCTGGCATCAGATGAAGTAACGCTCATTCAACAAAGAATTGAACAAACGGAAAAACATCTGCAAGTACGGTTCACCGATGAAATGCTGGAGGAATTGCCTTATATCTTTGCCCTTCTAATCAGAAGGATCAAACGAGGTCAGATTCTTCAACGCCATGAGCTCGATCATCAGGAGATTCAAGTGACACGGGAATATCAGATTGCCAAAGAGCTGTTCGGTCAGGATGATTGGAGCGAACCCGACCTCCTTTTTATCGCGTTGCAACTGTTGTCTTCCAATCTACTGTCGGCCGCTCCCACCGAGGATGAACAAACGGCTCGTTTGATGGAAGCGATTGATCAGATGCTGCAAACGTTTGAGAAATTGGCCTGTATCACTTTTCACGAAAAGAAACATTTGATGCGGCGGCTGTTATTTCACTTGCGGCCGGCCTACTATCGAATCAAATACGGCTTCCTCTTCGACAATCCGCTGTTGGATGTCGTTGTGAAAGAACATGGCGAGTTGCATCATTTGGTCAAGAAATCGCTCCATTCATTCAAAGCGCTGCTGAAAAAAGATATACCGGAAAGTGAATGCGCTTACATTACCATGCTGATCGGAGGTTGGTTACAGAAACAGGGGGATGCACTATCGGAAAGATGGAAAGCACTTGTGGTGTGTCCAAATGGGATATCCGTTTCCGAGTTATTGCTGGAAACACTGCGTGAATTGTTTCCCGAGTTTATATTCCTGGATGCCATTTCTGTTCGGGAATTTGCCGACTACGAACTGCATTACGACCTGGTATTTTCCACGGTGTTTCTAAATACGGACAAGAAATGGTTTCTAGTCAAACCGCTGCTCTCGGCTGAGGAAAAACGCCGTTTGAGATTGCGTGTCTCGCAAGAATTGTTGGGATTCAACCCGATGCAAATCGATCTGGAACAATTGATCGGGGTGATTCAACAACATGCTGCGATTGAGAACAAATCAGCGTTGAAAACTTCGCTCAAACGCTACTTTCAGGTAAAATCATCCCCCTATATCATTGAGGATCGAAACAGGAAAAAACCCGATTTGGCTGATCTGTTGACCAGCGAGACCATCTTGATACACAAAGGGGTTTCTACTTGGCAAGATGCCATTCATCTGGCTTCGACACCCTTGATCAACATGGGCTCGATCGATCCCGGTTACGTTGACGCCATGATTCGCATGTACGACCCATCCCAACCCTATATCGTAATTGCGCCCAGGGTTGCCCTTCCCCATGCCAGACCGGAAGACGGGGTTTCCCGATTAACGATGAGCATGTTGTGCATGGAAGAAGGGGTGGAATTTGCCAAAGGGTTGACAGTAAATGTAGTGATCGTGATTGCAGCAGTTGATCGGAAACAGCATCTCAAAGCGCTCATGCAGTTGAATCAACTCGTGTCGGATCCGGTGAATGTAACTCAAATCATACAAGCTGGAAATAAAGAGAGCATCCTACATTTGGTTGAAAAATATTCGAAACTAAGCGAAGTCAGCTAATATATCAAATGATGCGGGGAAGTGAAGCTATCAATTTTGAGAAAAAGAGGGTGGGTACGATTTTTAGTCACTTTTTTCATAGAGAATTGATTTTCACCGATGTGGTTTATGCTGACCGAGAGGATCTGCTGGAGAAGCTTTCCCGCTATTTGTGCGAAAAAGGGTTTGTCAAAGAGACTTTTCGAGAAGCCATTCTGGAAAGGGAAAGAAAATATCCTACCGGGTTGCGTATCCTTCCATACCATGTGGCGATTCCGCATACAGACCCGGAACACATCAAAACACCCTTTATCGCGATGGTTCGCCCCAAACAATCGATTGAGTTTGTTGAAATGGCCACTCACGATCAAGTGGTAGATGCCCGACTCGTCTTTGTACTCGGTTTGAAACAATCTGCAGAGCAAGTGGATCTGCTGCAAAGCCTGGTTGACCTGTTCATGAAACAACAGGTGATGGATCAATTGCTAAAGGAACATGATGTCGAGATCATCATGAGTTTGTTGGAAAAAAATCTCTCTGCAAAGGGGTTGAGTGTATGAAAAGAGTGATTGTAGCGTGTGGCTCTGGCGTGGCGACGAGTCAAATGGTCGCATCCAAACTCAAAAATCTGTTACAGAAACGAGGGATACCGGCGCAGGTAGATGCCGTAGATATCAAATCCCTGGATCGACACATCAAAAACTGTGACGTGTATGTATCGATTACGAAGCCAGACAAGGATTATCCCGTTACCGTCTGCAGCGGAATTCCTTTTCTAACGGGTGTTGGTATGGATGCAGAGCTTGAAAAGATCATCCAGGCATTGAAATAATTGGCCTTATTAAAAGGAGGTTCCAATATGGAAGTACTCAAAAACGCGATTCATTTTGTATTGGACCTTGGTGCCCCTGTCTTCGTTCCATTGATTATGATCATCGTGGGTTTGATCGTCCGCATGAAATTTAGAGATGCCTTTTCATCTGCGCTGACCCTGGGATTGGCTTTCATCGGAATGAACATGGTCGTCGGTTTCATGATGGATTCCATCAGTCCGGCGGCACAAGAGTTTGTCAAGAACAGCGGCATCAACTTGAATGCGATTGATGGGGGCTGGACCCCCATGTCCACTCTCGCATGGGCATGGCCGCTGGCTTTCCTGATGTTTCCTATTCAGATTATAATCAATCTCATCATGTTGGCGTTGAAACAAACAAATACACTCAACGTGGATTTGTGGAACGTGTGGGGGAAGATTTTTACCGCGGTTCTCGTGATCGGGGTGTCCGGTAATATTCCGCTGGCTTTTTTGATCGCAGCCATTCAGGTGGTGCTTGAACTGAAAATGGGAGATGTCAACCAGAAGCAAATCCAAAAATTGACACAAATCCCTGGCGTCACTTGTACCCATGGGATGACCCTTTTCAATGTATTTCTGTATCCCATTAACCGCCTGCTGGATTATATTCCGTTCTTAAATAAACACATCGACGCCAACTGGCTCAAACAAAAGATCGGAATATTCGCAGAAAATCATGTGATGGGGTTCATCATTGGAGTCCTGATCGGGACTTTTGCCCAGTATCCGCCGCAAAAAATTCTCATCCTGGGGGTGCAAGGGGCAGCTGCCTTGACCCTGTTTCCCATGGTTGCCCGCTTGTTCATGGAAGCACTTGCTCCACTGTCAGATTCCATCTCTGAATTTATGAAGCAAAAGTACTCCGATCGTCAACTCTACATCGGGTTGGATTGGCCGTTTATGGCAGGTTGCAATGAATTATGGGTGGCTATGATCATTTGGGTACCCATTACTTTGTTATGGGCAGTCATCCTTCCCGGAAACAACATTCTACCCTTTGGAGGGATCATCAACCTCTCGCTGGCTGTACCAGCCCTCATTGTGACCGGTGGAAATCTACTGCGTATGATCGTGCTTGGCGTACTGACGACACCGGTTTTCCTGTATGTAGCAACTTTCTTTGCTCCCGCAATCACCAACCTGGCGAAGGATACCCATGTGATCAATGTGAAAGATGGCCAGTTTTTATCGTGGAGTTCTATTGAATTGCCCGACTTTCGTTATATATTCGCTCAAGCATCCAACATCGTTCACGGGGAGTTCCTGGGTTTGGCTTTGGCCATTGGATGGTTGGGGCTGTTCTACTGGTATTACAAGGGTATGCAAAAGCGCGCGGATCAGCTTTCGACGGAGCTCGAGGGAACGAGTCATCACATGTCTTTATGACATCTCTGGTTTTTCTTCCCCGCTTCAGGAAGGTGTTGGATAGATGATCTATACGGTTACTCTGAATACTGCGCTCGATCGGATCCTTCACATCAAGGGCAAGATCGAACGCAAAAAGAACAATCGAGTGTGTGGCATCCAATATGATATTGGCGGCAAGGGGACCCATGTGTCCCTTGTTTTGTCAGCATTGAAGATCCCCAATATCGCTACGGGATTCGTAGGGAAAAACAAGAAGGATCAATTCATTCAACTGCTCGAACGAAAAGGAGTCAATTGCGACTTTGTGGTTCAGAACAACGCAACCGTCCGTGAAACCTTGGTGCTGTTGGACAGTACGGGTGAAGGAAGCTTGATGATTACGGAACCGGGGTTTCAACCTACTATAGAATCGATCCAACGGCTGCATCAAAAACTGAGCCAGCAAGTTCAGCCGGGGGACTGGGTAGTGTTTGCTGGAAGTCCCCCTGAAGGTTTTTCTCCGGATGATTATCGTGAATTACTTCAGTGTGTGAAGGAAAACGGTGGTCGATTGGTGGTAGATACGAGTGGACCGTATCTGGAAACAGCCATTCAGTTGCGGCCGTATCTGATCAAGCCAAATGAATACGAATTTCAGCAAATGGTAGGTAGAACGCTGAGCACCGTGGAGGAATACACGGGTGAAATAGAACAATTGATGGCTGAGGGAATCAAGTATGTCATCGTTTCTCTTGGAGAAAGAGGCAGTCTGGTGGGTCACAACGGGGAAGTTTTTCAAGTAATCGCTCCATCCATCGAAGCAAGAAATGATACCGGTTGTGGAGATGTCTTTGTAGGGGGCATCGTTGCGATGTTGAGCAGGAAAGCGGATCTCGAAGAGGCCCTTTGTTTTGCGACAGCATTGAGTGCCTCTAAAGCCACTCATACATCCAGCTCATCTTTTTCGTTGGAACAGACGAGACAACTTGAAAAACAAGTTCGGATTATGAGGAGGGAGAGCGTGTGTTGTACTTTGAAGAGCGTAAAGACGTGTGCGAAGTCGCAAGGATGATGTTCGATCGATTGTTGACCAATGCGGCCGGGGGCAACATAAGTGTAAAGATGAGCGATTCAAGATTTATCATGACGCCTTCCCTCATGTCGCAACAAAAATTTTGCCGTTTGAAACCGGAAGAAATCCTGGTTGTGGATTCGAATGGGAACATTTTAGAGGGAGACGGACAACTGACCCGTGAATTTAATATGCATATGGCAGCCTATGATGCCATGCCAGACGCAGGTGCAGTCATACACGCTCATCCAAAGGAATCCATGGTGTTCGCCTCTTTAGGGATCGAGATGCCTCATATGTGCGAAGCCACCCGGAAGCTTGGAGAGATACGAACGCTTGAGTTTGCTCCGGCTACCAGTAAAGAGTTAGCAGATCGTGTATATGCCTATCTAAAAAGTCGAGCAGGTGACATCCCTGTAGCCACCTTACTACGTGAGCATGGGATCCTAGTCATCGATAAGACCCTTCGCAAGGCGTACGACATGTTAGAGAGAATTGAATACAACGCATACGTGAATATTCAAGCAAAGTTGTTTGAATTGACAGGTACTGTTAAGCGCACCAATCATGCTCACTCCTTCAGTTATAACATGGAGGAGTAAGGCATGGACAAGCGGTTACAAATTGCCTTGGTTATGACAGCACTTGTGACATTAATCTTAGGAATGTACTTTGATCATTTATTAATCAGTCTTGGGTCACTCATCATCACGCTGTACTTAAAAACTCGACTTTCGCAGACCAAAACCGGTAGATAAAGCTTGAAGTAATGGAGTGCTCCAGAATGGCTAGCCATTCTTTTTTGTTTTGCCGAACAAACACAGTTGTCACGTCAGAACGCCTTTGGCTTCTGCGGCATGAAAAAGCCCGTTAGGGGTTGGTTTGTTTCGATCCCTTCCAGGCTGAAAACGCCTCATCTAAGGGGAGGTTAGATCCAGTGAACAGCTCGCCAATTTTTTTGGGAGCAGATATCGGAACACAGGGAATTCGGGTTGTAGCAATTGACCAGTCCGGAAATCTTGTGGGCTCACGAGAAGAGACATTCGAACTGGATGAGCGAGCGAGACAGGAACAGTCTCCTGAAAAATGGTGGGACGTCCTATTGCGTGTGATGGGAGATCTGGCACACCAGCTCCGATCAGTCGGGAAACTTGATGCCATCCAAGCTCTTTCCGTAACGTCAACGTCTGGTACGATGATTCCATTAGACAGTAATAATCAACCACTTCATGGCGCGATAATGTACAGTGACAAACGTTCCAGCACGGAAGCCGAGGTTTGTCGAGAGGCAGCTTCCCAAGACAACGGGGAAGGATACAAAGATTTTAACTCTTCGAGCGGGTTGCCGAAGATTCTATGGTTTATAAATAATTATCCTGAAAAATATGAAAAAATTGATAGGTGGGCTCATGCCACCGATTTTATAACGGGAAAGTTAAGTGGCGTATGGGGTGTAACGGACTATACCAATGCGCTTAAAACCGGCTATGATCTTACAAACTTGTGCTGGCCTGATTATTTGTTTCAAAAACTGTCCCTACCGAGGAGCTGGTTTCCTAACGTTTATCCGTCTGGAACACCGATAGGCCGGATTTTACCAGAAGTAGCCGAGATAACAGGCCTGCCAAAAACGATTATGATTGTTGCCGGCATGACAGACGGTTGTGCTTCTCAAATCGCTTCAGGGGCGATACATCTCGGCGACTGGAACACGACGATCGGTACAACCCTTGTAATAAAAGGCGTGACCAAGAATAAAGTTGTTGATCCGCTCGGCCGGATTTATAATCATCGCCATCCGGAAGGATTTTGGATGCCAGGTGGTGCGAGTAATACTGGAGCCGATTGGGTCACTAAGGAATTTGGAAACGCCGATCTGGAAGCGCTAAATAAACAGGCAGATGGCATCATTCCAACTTCTTTTATGGCCTATCCGTTGCATCAAGAAGGGGAACGCTTCCCCTTCATCGCGCCTCAAGCAAGAGGTTTTGAACCGCAGGGGCTTTCAAAAGAAGAGGCTTTTGCCGCTAAGATGGAAGGAGTCGCGTATCTCGAACGCTATGCTTATGAAATTATGGAGGGTCTTTCGGGTGAACAGGTTCGTGCCGTTTTCACGGCAGGCGGCGCCAGTAACAGTGATATCTGGTTAACCATCCGAAGCAGTGTTCTGAATAAGCCAATCTATAAAATGAGACATACGATGGGTGCTGTTGGCGCGGCAATTCTCGCAGCTTCGCAAAATTACTTTTCAAGTATAAGCGAGGCCGGAAAAGCGTTAACAGTTTGTGAAAAACAAGTTGAACCTTCGAAACAGCTCATTTCTCAATACGACGAAAACTACCATCGTTTTATCGAGATACTTCAAGACAAAGGCTATTTATCGAAAGAGGGGAATGTTGTTGGCTAGGATTTATTTATTGCGTCATGGCGAAACTGCATGGAATGCATCAGACAACCGATATTGTGGTCGATCTGATATTGAACTTTCAAATAAGGGAAGAAAACAAGCAGAATTAGTTGCTGTGTATTTAGAAAAAGTGCCGTTTGCTGCTGCGTATGCTTCTCCCTTGTCTCGAGCCTATGAAACAGCAAGAATCATTGCAGCTAAGCACCAGCTGTCGGTTGAAAAAGATGAGCGGATTATCGAAGCAGATTTCGGCCTATGGGAAGGTAAAACAAAAAAGCAGTTTATGGAGGAAGATCCAGAAGCATGGGAGGAATGGCTGAACGATCCGGGAACTACTCAGGCAGGGAGGATCGGAGAAACAGCTGAACAAATCTATAACAGAACGAAAGCTTTCTTTGACGAAATCGCGGATAAACATAAGGGGCAAACAATTCTTGTCGTCGCTCATAATACGGTTAACCGTATCTTTATTGCTGGATCGCTCGGAATGCCTTTTAGGAATTACAGAAGGATCCATCAAGATAATACCGGAATCACTGTGTTTGAGAAGGATCGGGAATCCATCAAATTCTTCAACATCAATCTGAATACGCATTTGGAATGATCCAGTGAGGGGAAGATAGAAAAAGACTAAACAATTTATAGGGGATTATCAAAGGACTTCTGGTGCCCGTTTTTATCTACGGATCTGAAATCGGTACTCGATCGTGAGTACACCGAATGGAAGATACAGAAAAAAAATTCGACCAGTCAGACCAAATCAACTGAAAAGCACCGCCGAAGCGGTGCACAGGGGAAAAGCAGAGTGGATAGGCTTCACCTTTGATCTGAAATGCTTGCATCATTAATTGCAGCACTTAATGCAGGCAGGTCATTGTATGGAGTTCCCATAGTGGTGCCAGCTAGTAACACGATATCAAACTCATAGGCAGGAGTTCCCCATGAATTACCAACGAACGTAGTGAACGCACGATCCACTAAGAAACCACCTTTAGTATTGTAAACCACATTATTATTGATGGCCCCGGTTACATTCGGATTGATATATATCCCAGTACGTAGCGAATAGAAGGTATTGTTTTCGACGGTTAAATTCGTATTACTTTCCTGAGGTACCACTGCTCGATTGACTACCCAGTTTATCATGGGCGGTGCTTGGGGTAGACCGTAGATCGTGTTATTTATCAGGGTGGTATTTGCTCCGCCGACTTGGATAAATTCCCTCGGATAAGGGATATCACTTGTGATGGTTAAACCATCAATGGTCGTATTGTTTGCTAAGATCATTAGCGGAATCAGGTTCGGGTTCGCCTGCAATAAAAGAACGGTCCCTGATTCACCCTTTAATGTAATGCCGGACTTGTTAACGGCAATTTGAGAAGTTATAGGGTACGTCCCACTTAAAATATTAACAGCCCCCCCGAGGTTTACGGCTGCAATACCCTGTGGAATTGTACCAAAAGGCTTCGCTAAACTTCCATTTCCTCCTACTGCACCGGCACGAACATATATATTGTTGGGATCTACAAGGTTGTTAATGACATCATTGAGCGTCTGTTGCACACTGAAGACGGTGGCATATCCCAAAGCGGGTCTACTATTCAATAATGCCAGATGTTCTCGTAACCGGCTTGCTTTTTATCTC
This sequence comes from Polycladomyces subterraneus, assembly GCF_030433435.1. Lineage (NCBI taxonomy): Bacteria > Bacillati > Bacillota > Bacilli > Caryophanales > Thermoactinomycetaceae > Polycladomyces > Polycladomyces subterraneus. The sequence continues at coordinate 6,598 of NZ_JANRHH010000034.1, read as the reverse complement.
TAGCAAAGCGAACGATTTTTTTGATTGTCTCTTCGGAATTTATATAAGAAAATTTATTTCACAAAATCAAACTCACATTCGAATGATATTTATGCAAGCCCATTTTTCAGAAAGGAGAGAGCATCTTTGAAGAAACTACACCTGTTGGTCTCCTATAGTTAGGCATGCTCCGTCTTCTTCTTTCTCTAGTTGGTAATGCCGTTCCTACTAAAACTCGTCTGCTTATATCTGGAGGGGAACTTTCTATGGAAAACATGGATTTTAAAGAACTTAGAAGACTGGGAAGAGAATCATTAACAGGGAAATGGGGGCTAGCGATTGGTTGCACTATTTTGTATATTCTTTTCAATTCATTGTTTGACTTTTTTGCCGATGCTCCTTTGGATCTAGACATCTCTCTTTTCTTAGACTCTGCTCCAAAAACAGAGTCATCTATTGTTTTCTTTCCTAAACACTCTGCTATTGATTGGGTCTCACTCATTTGGAATGTACTCACAACTGGAGGTCTAATACTTGGAACATCTCTTATCTTCTTGAATATCTGTCGTAATCAACCTGCTCACATCAGACAATTGTTTTATTATTTTACCAGTGGAAAGTTATTACTCAGAGGAATAATGTGGCACGTAATCCAGTCCATCTACTTGATGTTGTGGAGTCTATTATTCATTATTCCAGGGATTATTAAATGGTTTTCCTATTCCATGACTCCCTATATTTTGATTGATCACCCTGAATTATCTATCAATGAAGCCATAACTAAAAGTCGTGAAATAATGAACGGACATAAGATGGAGTTGTTTGCACTGCAACTTAGCTTTATCGGTTGGTTACTTTTAAGTCTATTAACTATAGGAGTCGGATTTATTTGGTTAATTCCATACTACTCTGCAACAGAGGCCCAATTTTACCGCAAGATTAAAGGTGAGATGAATACTGATCAAAAAGAGTAGCTTGACATTTTTTAGCATACTACACTAAGAAAACCGCCCAGTTTGCGATCCCTGGATGGTTTTCTTCTCATCTTTTCTTATATCCAGCTTTTTTGGCATCCAGTTATCTTTCGCTTGCTTCCCGGGTATCACTTTCACCTTTGTTCCTCCAGGAAGCAGTTATTATTTTAAATACGCTTTGCTTCTTCTCCATATTTTCCTTGACTTTTCCCTTGATAGGTGGTGTTCTTTCTGTCCTCTATCACCCTCTCATACCTAAAATTTTGGCCTGTATGGTGCCCGATATTTCTTTTAAGGGAATTTTTTTACCCGCCAAGATTAAAGGGCACTGACACGGATACTGGTGGCTCCCAAGTATGAACCACTACTTTTGAGGAAACAATCACATAGTAAAGAGCATGAAGCCGAGACGCTGAGACATCGAGTCCCGCCGGGATCAGGCTGTGAATGGTCGGTAGGTGTGGAGCGTAGTGGCTTGCATGCTCTTTTTATTGGATCATCTGTTCCAAATGTTTGTACCAACAAATCTCACTAGACTCCTTTGAATAATTGGTTTTTAACTGGTATAATTATTTTTAATAATCAGAAAATGAAACTGTTGATGAGAGACGATTAATGACATTGTTTTAAACAGACCGTAAGGGAGTTAGCTAAGCAACTTACCATAGAAAGGGGTCTTTATGAAAGATCGTTACAAAAAGCTCGAGGAGTATAAAGAGAAATTGGACAAGATCATTGAAATTATTCGTATAGAGTTGGAGGGAATTCGTCATGAGATAGAACGTAACAAAATGAACAAAAAAATTGACGAAGCTAGGGCCGAGTCCAAAGCCGATAGGAATCACTGGTAGCTGGGGAAAGGGATAAGATGAGATACGGCTTTTGTTCTCACCGCAAAGCAAATTTTCTCAACCTCTGACTATAGAGTGTACTCCAAGTAGAAGCCCAGAATACATCGGAAACGGTCTGCAAGAGCTGTCGCCAGGTTAAAAATAGAAAAAGCGGTGAGTGGCTGCCTTTTTTAAAAACCTTTACATGATTGTTGTAGGTACTGTGGCTTGTTTTTTTAGGCGAGATCCACCCCGATCTTAACGGTGAGACTCGCTATAGTTTGGGCCATATCCTCACCTCCTTATAAGAAGAAAAGGCCGGATTAACCGGCCTTTGCAGGCTGCTGACAAACCTGCCCAGGGGGTCGGGACGCGATTTTCCGCCTCTGCTCCATGCAGCGGCAGGTCGCTCGGCGGAAAATGAGTCCCTCCCGTACCTGAATAAGAACTCACGACTTCGCCTTTTCAGCGATGATGCAAACCGCTGGCGCGGTGTCTTAACAGTTTCGTTTCCCGCCGGATCTGAACAAAGTCGGCTTGTTTCAATTCATCGATCAGCCGATCGGCAAATTCATCTAACCCAGGAGTGTGCTTTCCCAACGGCTGATAAGTGATGGCGATCCGTCCTTCCGGTTCAAGCCATCCGTGGAGCTTTTGAAACACGCGAACCCGATCGGTTCAAAACATCGCGGAATTGACGGAGTAGACCTTGGTAAAGGAATGCTCAAAGGCGGACCACTCCTCGATGTTTCCGGTTACTAGACGCACCTTCCCCTGTCGGCCGGCCCGGCGGTTGCGCCGTTCCGCCTGCTTTCGCATCGTTTCAAAGGATCGATTCCCACAATCTTTCCCTCTTGAATCCCTTCGCTTGATTGAAAGATTCCCACCCCGGGACCGTAGCCGACTTCCAGGATCCGGTTCTCTGACCGGATCTCCAAGAGAGAAAACGTCCACTCATTTCGACTGCGGGTGGTGGCGGCCATCAGCATTCCGGGCATGTCCCCAAATAGATCTCACAATATTTTAACTTTCTCTCTTTTCTTCCAAATAGTTAAGCTTTCACGGCGACGACGACTTCAATTTGTTTCATGGATGAATTCTCCTGTTCAGCTATTTTTCTTTCTTAATTGTCGTGATCTTTCTAGCCTTTGAGCGATCCGGCCAATAATCCCCGGATGAAATATTTTCCCAGAAAAATATAGACGATTAAAGTCGGGAGTGCTGCCAGCAAAGCACCGGCCATCTGGATATTCCACTGGACGATCTGGCTGCCCGACAAGTTCTGCAAGGCGACCATGATCGGTTGTTGCGAGGTGTTGGTGATGGTGACAGCAAACAAAAATTCATTCCAAATCTGGGTGAATTGCCAGATGCCTACGACGACAAACCCCGGAATCGACAGGGGCAGGATGATCCGCTGATAGATGCCCCAAATGCTATTACCGTCGATTTTGGCTGCTTCGATCATTTCCGTCGGAATGTTGGCGTAGAAATTGCGGAAAATTAGGGTGGTGATCGGAATTCCGTAAACGACGTGTACGAGAATCAGTCCGGGAATGGTATTGTAAAGCTGGATTTTTTGCAAAAACTGGATAAGTGGTATCAAGATGCTCTGGTATGGAATGAACATACCAAACAAAATCAAGGTGAAAAGGATATTGGAGCCGGGAAAACGCCATTTGGAAAGGATATAGCCGTTCAGTGAACCCAAAACCGCGGAGAGGATGGTGGCCGGAATGACCAGATAAAAACTGTTTAAGATGTTGGGAGACAGTTTCTCAAAGGCGATCTGGTAACTTTCCAAATCCACGTGGCTGGGGAGCTTCCACATCCCGGATAAAGTGGCTTCATTGATCGGCTTGATACTGGTAATGACCATAATATAGATGGGCGTGAGGAAAAGCAGGGCCAGAATGATGAGGATTGCATAAAGGATGATTTGACCTGTGCGGGAGAGGGTCATGGGGTTTCCTCCTTTCTGAAGGTAAAGATCAGATAGGGAACGATCAGGAGAGAAACAAGCAGCAACATGATGATGGCAATGCTGGCCCCTTGTGCATAATGGCTCCCTTTAAACGTCGTTTCCACCATGTAAAGGCCCGGCATGTCGGTGACGAAAGCGGCACCGGGTCCGGTCATCGCGTAAATCAGGTCAAAAATTTTGAGTGAAATGTGGCCCAAGATGATGACGGCGCTAAACGTAATCGGTTTGAGTTGCGGCAATAGGATATAGCGGAAGGTTTGCCATTCAGTGGCCCCGTCCACCCGCGCCGCTTCTTTCAATTCATCTGGGATGGAGCGGAGGCCGGACAGATACATGGCCATGGTGAAGCCGGATAACTGCCAAACCGCTGCGATCACAACGGCGATCAATGCCATTGGGACCCCGAACTGGATTTGTCCAATATGCAGAGGGAGGACCACTCTGGTCTGGACATACCAAAGTGGCGGATCAGTGATTCCGATTTTTTTCAAAATCAAGTTGATGCCGGTGCTCGGATTAAAGATCCACTGCCAAACAACGCCGGTCACGATGAACGATAAAGCCATCGGGAAAATGAAAATGTTGCGAAACAGACCTTCCCATTTGATTTTTTGATCCAACAAAACAGCGAGAAACAACCCCAATCCAATACAAAGGAGAGTGAACAAAACGGTAAAGATGATCGTGTTTCGCAGGTCTGACTGAAAACGGAAGTCGTTGAACAGGAACCGGTAGTTGTCCAGGCCACTAAAGGTGAGATCTTGGACAAAGGTGTTCCATTTGCTCAGAGAAATGTAGCCGGTCCAACCGATAAAACCGTAGACAAAAATGGCGATGGCTAGGATCGAGGGCAAAAGAAACAGGAAGGCGATCCACTTTTCGCGATTTCGTCCGCTTCTTTTTTTCGGGTGGGTTTGGGGTGTCGTGAATGGAGATGCTTGAGCCATGACAAGTTCCTCCTTCAAGAAAAATCAGGCAGCAGGAAACCTGCCACCTGAATCGGAATTCATGGTTATTTCACTCCCAGGTTGGCTGTGGCATCTTGCTTCATCATTTGAATGGCGAGATCGATGTTCCCTTGCGTGACAAAGGTGTTGATCAATTGGTTGAATTGAGTGACAAATCCTTCCGGAGCGGCAGAGCCATGTGCCAAGCTTGGAACCAATTTGGAGTTTTTGAAATCCTTCATGGTTTGTTGACCATAGACATCATATTTTTTCGGATCGGCATCCAACCGGGCCGGGATGGAGCCTTTGAGCGGGTTGAATGCATCTTGCCCTTCCACCGAGCCGAGTACGGCCAAGAACTTTTTGGTTGCCTCGGGGTGTTTGATCCCTTTGGGTAAGCCGAAGGTGTCAGTGATGATGACAAAGGTGCCGTTCGTGCCAGGGAAGGGAGCCCAACCAAAATCTTGGTTTGGCTTCAGTTTCAGATCATTGGTCAAATATCCTTTTGCCCAATCCCCCATGACGTTCATGGCGGCCTCTCCTTTTCCGACCAATTGAACGCCATCTTGCCAGTTACGCGCGGCATGGTCCTGGTTCACATAAGTCAACATTTTTTTGAAGGTGGCAAGCGCTTGTTTGATGCGTGGGTCTTCAAAGGAAAGTTGGCCTTTCCATAATTTGTCGTAGTCGTTGGGACCCAAGGTACCAAGGAGAATATTTTCAAAGAGTTGGGTAGCGGTCCAAGGTTCCTTGTCTCCCAGCGCCAAAGGAGTGATCCCTTTCGCTTTCAAGGTATCCGCCACTTTGAAAAATTCATCAAATGTGGTGGGGGGTTTTAAACCATATTGGTCAAAGATTTTTTTGTTGTACCACAACACATTGCCGCGATGGATGTCCACTGGGACGGAATAGATGTTGCCGCCTTTGCTGACAAGGTCGATCAGGGCAGGGGGAAATTTGTCTGTCCAGCCTTGTTGTTTGTAAAAATCGTTTAAGGGTTCCATTTTTCCGGCCGCGACCCAACTGTCATTCAGTTCGGCTCCCCCGTGCACTTGGAAGGTATCCGGAGGATCGTTTCCTTGCATTCTCGTGGCCAACACCGTTTTGGCGTTGGTACCGGCGCCGCCGGCCACGGCAGCGTTAATGACTTCAATGTCGGGATTTTTTTCTTTAAAAAGCTTGATCAGTGCTTTAAGTCCGTCTTCTTCTCCGGCACCCGTCCACCAACTGAAGATTTCGACCTGGTTTGCCTTTTGGGCATCCGACTTGGGAGCGGTTGCTGTTTGTTGATTGCAAGCCATCATGACGAAGACCAAGGGCGCTAGAAACAGAAACGAACGAAGCCAACCAAAGCGTTTCAATAAAACTCCCCCTTTTTTAATTAGCATTTTCAGGAAATAAAGGTTAGAAAATTGGGAAATAAGCTTATATTAGTAGTATATATTATAGATTGTATTATTGAAAAGATCTAATTATAATTAGAATTGATTTCAAAATACATAAACATTCAAGTTGGTGAATAGAAGTTTTTCCAAAGGAGACCTAGAGAAAAAGGGGGAGCACGAGGGGCTGTAATCCCCCTCATTGAATCTTGACCTGTGAGGTGTCTGTGACAAATGAAGAAGTTTCTAAGAATCTTAGACAGCCTGTTTTAGTACTTGTTTTGGTTATGTGCATTGGGTGAAATTGTTCTTAGAGTGACCGGAACGGCCATTCAGGTTGTTCATATTTTGGATTACAGAAAAAGCCGCCTGAAAGCCCACGGTTTCAATCGTGGGATGAAAGGCGGCGTTGCTCGGCATCCCCTTTTGGGGATGGTAAGGGCAACCAATTTGCTTTATAATCGAACGTACGAGCGGTGCTCATCCCACTGGTAGTGGGTTT